>JBBABK010000106.1:0-6786 GCA_041657685.1 Phycisphaerae bacterium
CGAACTTCGCTCGCGATTGCGTCGAGCCTCGCTTGTTTATCGCTGACCGCACCGGAATTGTTTTTTGCTGCCGCCTTTTGCCCGCGAACGGCAAACCCGCCGGTAAAAAATTGCTCAATTTCGCCGTGTTGCCGCACTACATTTTTGACATCCGTTTCATTCGCCATATCCGCATTGTAATGACTCGCGTCGCTCGCCGCAATTGCCAATGGATAAACTTGATTTGAATTTTTTGCTGGGATTTACAGATGGAGTTAACTAACACAATCCCTTTAGTTAGTCATCGATATAAGGCCGGCAGCAAACAGCAGGGCGATTACCAGAACAAATAAACTCATCAAACGATTATCCGCTTTTTTGGGCTGCATATAGTACCAGACCGCCACCCAAATCGTTGACACGATGAAAATACGCAACAGAATGGGAAAAATATATCCCATATCATACAAGATACCCATTTTAACATAAAAAGTCAAGCCAAAAATACCCCAAGTTGCTATTTTGGCGGTTTAGTAACACTTTAAAACCCATATCACGGACCTACTTGATGCAGAATTATTAAAGTTTCAGCTAATCACCTGCCGAATGGCGGGTATGGGCGTTTTTTAAATTAGGTTATTTAGGAGAATTAAGAATGAACGCACTGCAAATGGTCAAAAAATGGATTGGCGAAATCGTGGAAATCGCACTGCTGCTCGTCGCCCTCGGCGTCACGGTCGAAATCCTGTTCGGCACGAGTTCGAGCATACCATTTTTCGGCGGAGTCGTTGCTAATCTGACAGCCCTGATTAAAAGCCTCGGCGACAACGGACTGGTAGGGCTTATCGCCTTGGCTGTAATCGTCTGGCTCTTCTATCGCAAGAACGCGGTAACACAAGGCCATCAATAATTCGACGGATGCAGCCGACTGCCCTGTTCGGCGGTCCGGGCTGATTTACCTCATCATCGCATGCTTTACAATGCGGCGGATGGTGACAATAATTTTCCGTGAGGTCGGCTGACCTGCCGACCTTTTTTATTGCGCTCGATTTTTGCTTTTGCATCAGCAAAAAGCCGATACAAGTAAGATGACTAAAGAAGTGTCCATTCTGCGCCGAAGAAATACAGGCCGAGGCTATCAAATGTCGTTACTGCGGCGAGTTCCTCTCCAAACCCCCGCAAAAGAAAAAATGGTATCATTCCACAACCGCTATCATTGTCGCGTTTTTATTTGTCGGCCCGCTGGCAATCCCGCTCGTCTGGCTCAATCCGAAATACAGCATTGTGGCCAAAATAATCGTCACAATCGCGATGCTCCTCGCGACTATACTGCTCGGCTACGCAATCGGCGGTATGTACGCAAACCTGATAAACCAGGTCCAGCAGCTTGGCATCCGTAACTGAAAAATAGTAGTCAGTATCCAGTAGCCAGTTGCTTTTTTCCTTTTTTATTCTTATTTTTAACTTTTTACTTTTAACTTTTAAGGAGACCATTATGGGTTTTATAAAAGAGTTCAAACAATTTGCGATGAAGGGCAACGTCATCGATATGGCCGTCGGCATCGTTATCGGCGGGGCGTTCGGCAAAATCGTCAGCTCGCTCGTGACCGACGTCATTATGCCGCCCATCGGCCTGCTGCTCAGCAACGTAGATTTCACACATCTTTCTGTAACTCTCAAAGACGCCGTCGGCGAAACGCCGGCCGTCAGCATCAACTACGGCCTGTTCATCAATCAAATCATTAATTTCGTTATTGTTGCGTTGTCGATTTTTTTTGTAATACATCTGCTCAGCAAGCTCAAACGCAAAGAAGAAGCCAAGCCGGTCGAACAGGCTGCTTTGCCGCAGCAGGAAGTCCTGCTGACCGAAATCCGCGACATTCTCAAAGCTCGTTCCTGATTCGTGGAACGTGGTACGTGCAACGTGATTCGTGAAGCGAAATTGGGTTTGATATTGGGTTTGTTTTGGGTTTGGACCTGCGTTTTTGAGCTAAAATTGGGTTTGATTGGCTTTGAATTGGCTTTGTTTTTATCGTCGCTGGTCGCTTGTCGCTCGACGCTAGTCATTGGAGGATAAGGAGTTAGAGCGTTTTGGGTCACTTTTAAAATTGGGTTTGTTTTGCATAAAAAGGTTTTATTTTTTGACGCAGATTGCGCGGATTGCGCTGAAACTTGACTATAAAAGCAAAAATCAAATAGCAAAGAGCAAAAATGCGGAATCACAACTGCGTTGTGATGGGATATTTCTTGATGTGGAATGGGCGGGGGCATTTTTTGTGATTATTCTCCTTTTTGAGTTGCCTATGTTAACGTTTTGTCAAACAACATCAGTATTTTATCAAAATTTGACCGGTTGTAAAGGAAAAAATGTGGTTTTTAGCGAAAAAAAGCATATTTAGCCACAGATGGACACAGATTTCCCAGATTATTATTTAGACGCTGATTGCGCAGGTTACGCTGATTAATTTTTGACAGGATAACAAGATTGACAGGATTTATTTCACCACGAAGAAATGAAGGGATTTGGCCGCATCTACGATGTGTATCATCCAACGGTTTTAATCTCCCGGCAAGTAAACTGGCCGCACCGATTAAGAACCATTGGCTGGAATCCGTTGTCACGGATTAGGCCAAATCTTGCACGAAGAAGTCTTATATAGACACTGGAGCGAGATGCTGCCGGAGGCTGCGAGGAGAAAAAATAGCGTACCCGTCTTCGTTCTGATACGGCGAACTACGCCGTGACAAGTTTTTGGTTTGCAGTTGGGTGGGAAAATTGGATAATATCGTTTCTATATGAAAGGAAAATGTCCGGCCGGGAGTTGAATCCGCCGATGGTGGATAAATTTTGAGTGCTTAGTTTTTAGTTATGGAATCGCGGTGCGATGAGACTTTTATGTGAATTAGTTGAAACTGAGGTATATTAACAGGCGGGCCTCTAAAATGAGGCTCGCTTTTTTTAAGCTGATTTGACTGATTTTATGAAAATTAAACTGATTGAAGATCTTACTAATTCGATAATAAATTCATTATATCGTATTTTGAATTTGCAGTTTTTTAAATGGTTTAAAAATGCTTTAATTCCTTATCGCCTATTCCCCTTTTTATTTAGCAGAAGTTATTTAGGCAAGTGGTTTGCAAGATTGTTAGCAAAATCCAAATTCATTCAACGCAGTTCTTCACATAGCCGAAATGAGCATTTACTTAAAACCGTGACTGGGACTAAATCCACATGGTCTATCTTTAAAATGGCCTTCTGGCCAATCATTTTTGCAATGATAGTTATAACTCTGATAATTGTTTTACCTATTGGTTATAATGTTTTTGCGTCTAAGTTTAATTGGCCAAAACTTTTACTGCCAAAAATAGACCCTGATATATATGGCAATTTGATGATTGCTATTGCACATATATCAGCTGTGATTTTAGCATTGTTTTTTACTGCTATAAGTGTCGTTACAAGTACGGCCTATGCCAAAGTAACAAATGGGATACGTATTCTTGTTGCAAATGATGATATCAATCGTCGTTACCTCAGTTTACTTGCACACACAGCTGCAGTTGCAATCATGGCTTTTGGTTTGCATGCTATTGGAATTCCTGATTCATTATTATTAGCTGCTTATGTGATTTTGCTGATAACTATCTGTTTACTTGCATTTCTAACACTTGGAATAAGAGTGTTTTATCTGTTCGACATGGCTACTCTAACGGTATATCCCTTTCGTAAAATCATTAGAGCATTAAAAATTGTGACTAACAGTGGGAAATACTGGCTATATAAACCACTCCAAAATCACAGTCGAATAATTGTAGAAAAACAGCTTAGTATTTTTGAAGAGCTTGTAGTTGTTGGAATTAATGACAATCAACCACAAAATGATACCATTTTAGCAATTATTGCTTACATACATAGATGTGTGACGCATTATGTCTATCGTAAATCATCTATTCCAAGTGAAAGTCTTTGGTTTCCTATGAAATCTGAATTTCGTCGCTGGCAGACCACAAACAGTTCAATGACAGAATTAACATTACAAACCGGTGTCATTCCATCTCCAGAACAAGTTCCAGATTTTAGTTTTGTTGAAACAAGATGTATGGATATAACACTTAGATGTCTTCAGGATTTTCTAAAATGCAGAGCGATTGATGATGTTATTTCACTTTTATTTAAAATAAATAATTTAGCAAAAGTATATTCAAGTTCATTCAACCAGTATGAGGCGATACAGCTTGTTGAAGCAGTGCGGAAACCAATCCTCGAATATTTAAAAGAAACTGAAGAAATGGACAATCCACTTAAACATCTTCAAATTGTTGATGTATTTTGTGTTGCTGCTATTGCTCCAATTTTGGATACTTCATTATCTCTTCAACAACCTGTTGAAGAATTAGTTTCAACTGACGGCCCTATTCTAAAGCTTAAATTCAGAAGACTATATAAAAACATTCGTCCTCGTATAGTGCTTAAGGCTGCTGAAGATTTAATGCAACGTATAGAGTTTGAAAAACTAACAGAAGGTAAGGTTGTAACGTCGCCTTGGTATATTAAGCAAATAATGGCACTTTCATATGCAAGGTTTATTCGTGAAATAATTAAAAATATGGTTCAAATTATAGAAAAAGATTTTGTTGCTCCGGCAGAAGAGTTAGTAAGAGCAAATAAACCATTATGGTCTGGCCTTTGGTTGCAGCAGGGTATCCACGCTTGCATCAAAGCTAAGAGGCAAATTGAAGACCTTGAGAAAGTATATTTGGAACTCAAAAAGTATCATGTTACAGATATTCAATGGCACTCGTCTGGCAGTGAGATTGAATTGGAAAAACTTGAGAAAGCCAGAATGAAGATACTTAAACTTTTAGCCGAAATCGTACCATATTTATGTTCGGCTTCTATTGAAGATACTCTGCCAGATCTACTTGGGCAATCTCGCGCTTGGATTGCAGAGGAGCTTTATTCAATGATGGAACGAAAACAAATATCAGGATTTCCCGAGTTATTCATTTCCTACTTCAATGCTAGCATTACGATTCAAAAGCAGTTTATTGGAGTTGCTCAAAAGCCTGAAAAAAGAGATTATATCAGAGCGGTTGAAGATATAATGATTGATTTAATGGATATTTCAGGGCTTGCCCTTCTCTTTTCCGAACTAGACGATACAAAATTTTACAATGTGATTAAGCCTGCCTGGGATTTATACTTAGATAAGGTTTCAGATAAAAAAAAGATTCTCGAACTCTTTTTTGATGTCATAAACTCAAAGTTTTCGTTGCCAATCTTTTCTCCAAGTGCGATGCAAAGACAGGAATGGAGCCGTAGATTTGCAAATGCCCTAGCTGACAGAGGGATAAAGACTGACATAAGTTGGGGACCATTTGATAGAAGTGAATATAAGCCTCACCCCAATGCCGTAATAGAATCTATTCGTGTTAGTTTTGGTCATATATCAGAAGATCCACACATATACTTTGCAGCGTTATACTTATCTCAAAGAGAAGAGGCAAAAGATCTCGAAATTCCATATATTGTTAAACAATGCATGGATTCCATCCAAATGGCTAAAGAGCGGCAGAAAAAGGCGAGAGATGATTAGAGACGAAACAAATGACTTAAAATGGGATAATCGTTCCGTATTCTGGCCAAGCAACTCGGGTGCCATACCAGGAGGTAGTTCAAACCTCTGGATGTGTGCGCAAGATGTTGAAACTACGATATGGTCGTACTTTAATCGCATTAAAAAAACTCTTAGTAAGCCATCTGAAGAACCCATTAGACTCGAAAATTGTTCGGATAGTCTTAAAAAAATCCTTATAAACAGTCTTCCATATAGAAATTACAGTACGGACTTATTAGGAGCTTTGGGTTCGTTCTCACAAATGGTTGCGCAAACTTTGGTTCTTAAGGGGTGTATTGATTTCGAGATTGGAGTAGGTTGGAATAAAAATAGTAAACAACCTAAATTGGAAGCAGTCAACTTATCATATATTCCTGCAAAGTCTTTAATTCGCATAGGTCTTCAAGTTTTTCAAGTAGTCCCTGCTAATGCTAATTTTGATAAATTGCCAGCTAGGATAATTAAATTGGATCCCAAACGTATTATTAGATTCAGACTTCCTAAGAAATGGCGACATCCGCTTGCAAAAACAAGAAAGCAGTTACCTCTGGTCGAACGATCTCAACATTTATGGATGGATCAGTTGACGATCCGCAGAAACAGAGAGGATTTTAAGACTGTTACGCGGAAATATAATATACAATTTGCGCGTATAACTGCTCCAATAGGTTGGAACGCAAGATCCCTGTTTAATGAGGAAATGGCTAATTTCCAAAGTGTTACCCGTGAACTTCAATGGCATAAATTTTGCGTTGACATACAAAATGAAATTCTAAGAACGACAGATGATGTATTTAAAAGAATCGGTCAATTATATAATGAAACACCTCATTTAATTTGGCAGTATTTGCCAACTATGGAACAAATTGATGATGGATTACAACTTGTCATAAATGGAGAAGCCAAACCTTATGCGGTTCTTAAATCTTTGAGAGGCTATTAACTTTTTAGAATTTTGGTTTCTATCAGGGAAAATTAAGTGTCCGACCATAAAATATCAAATCCGCGTTTATCCGCCCCCGTCGCAAGCAATGGGGCTAACCCGAAACCAATACCCCCGCCCCTCGCCGAAACGTCGAAGATGGCGGGGCTAAATATCCCGATAAGCGGCATCGGGACCAAACCCAAACGGGCCAAGTTTTTGTGAAAATGGGGGATTTTGGGAAAAATTTTCAAAAAAATTGAAATT
>JBBABK010000107.1:0-6779 GCA_041657685.1 Phycisphaerae bacterium
GGACATAGCGACGGCGACGTCGCGCTGCACGCGGTAATCGATGCGCTGCTCGGTGCGGCAGGTATGGGTGACATCGGAACATTGTTTCCCGATACCGACCCGCAGTACAAGGATGCCGACAGCAAGGGGCTGCTGCTGGCGGTAAAAGAAAAGCTGGAAGAAAAGGACTGGGAAATCGCGAACGTCGATTTGATTATCCACGCAGAAGAACCCAAACTTGCCGCGGCCAAGCCGCAGATGAAACGCTGCATCGCGAGTCTTCTGGGTATTGATTTTAACGCGGTGAACGTCAAGGCCAAGACCAATGAAGGCTTCGGCGAAATCGGCGCCGGCGAGGCAATCGCGGCAACGGCGATAACACTGCTAAAGAAAAAGTATAGGCGAACTCTGTAAGGTATAGGTTTATGGCATTGGAATTGTATAACAGTTTGACGAGGCAGCAGGAAGAGTTTAAGCCTTTGGTTAAAGGCAAGGTCGGGATATACGTCTGCGGGCCGACGGTTTATGGTCATGCGCATCTGGGACACGCAAAGAGCTATGTAAGCTTTGATATACTTGTCAGGTATCTGCGGTATCTCGGATACAACGTTACATACGTGCAGAATATTACCGACGTGGGACATTTGACGGACGATGCCGACGAGGGTGAGGATAAAATCGCAAAAGAGGCGGTCAAGGAAAAAAAGTACCCGATGGCAATCGCGGAATATTATACGCGGAGCTTTTTCGATGACATGGATAAGCTCAACTGCGTTCGGCCTGATATCAGTCCGAGGGCGAGCGGGCATATCATCGAGCAAATCGAAATGGTGAAAAAATTACTGGAAGAAGATTTCGCCTACGAGGTCAACGGCTCGGTTTATTTCGAGGTGTCGAAATTTGCGGAGTACGGCAAATTGTCCGGCAGAAACGTCGAGGATATGCAGGCCGGTGCGAGAGTGGAAGTGTCGAAGGACAAAAGACACCCGGCTGATTTCGCGATTTGGAAAAAAGCGGAGGCGAATCACATTATGCAGTGGCCCAGCCCGTGGGGAATGGGCTATCCCGGATGGCATCTGGAATGTTCGGTGATGGGGACAAAATATCTCGGCCAGCCTTTCGATATTCACGGCGGCGGGCTGGAAAATAAATTTCCGCATCACGAGTGCGAGATTGCGCAGGCTGAGGCGGCTAATGACAAGCAGTTCGTGCGGTACTGGCTGCATAATAATATGGTGACGGTTGACGGGCAGAAGATGGGCAAGAGCCTGGGCAATTTTATTACGCTCAAGCAGGCGTTCAGCGGGACGCACGATAAATTGATGCGGAGTTATGAGCCTTTGGCGGTGCGGCAGTTGATACTCAACAGTCATTACCGCAGTCCGCTCGATTTTTCTGATGCGGCGCTGTTCGCGGCACAGAGCGGATATGAAAGAATCAATCAGACGGTGCAGGCTCTTCGCAAAATGCTCGGCCAGGCCGGCGAAGGCGAGCTTGATAAATCGGTCGTCGAAGAATTGGAAGGATTAAAAAGCAAATTCGAAGAGGCGATGAATAATGATTTGAATACTTCGATTGCGCTGTCTGTGATTTTCGAGCTGGTGCGGCTTGCGAATAAACTGCTTGAAGAAAAAGACGTTTCGAATAAAACGCTTACCGCCGTAGATGATGTGTTCGCAATGCTCGGCGGAGACGTGCTTGGAATCGTTAAAAATGATTACCAAATCAGTGCTGGCGGTGAAGAAGTCGTCGACGGGCTGGTCAGGATGCTGATTGAACAGAGAGCGGCGGCGAGAAGCGCGAAGAATTTTGCCGCGGCGGATGAAATCAGAAAAAAACTCGAAGCGATTGGCATCGTGCTGGAAGATAAGCCCGGCGAGACGGTCTGGAGAAAAAAATGAGAGTGCTGGGAATCGACCCCGGTCTTGGCGTTTGCGGTTACGCGGTGATGGAGGCTGTTAACGGCAGCGGTGAGGAGCTTGTCGAGGCTGGGACGGTCGCCAGCGATGAAAAATTGGCGATTGAAAAACGGCTCGACCAAATCGCGAAAGATTTCGAGGCGCTGTTGGAAAAATTCGAGCCGGATGTGGTGGCGATTGAACAGTTATATTCGCATTACGCGCATCCCAGAACGGCGATATTGATGGGGCACGCCCGCGGTGTTATACTGCAAAAGTGTGCGGCGGTGGGAATCGAGGTGCGAAGTTACAGCGCGACGCGGATAAAAAAATCGCTGACGGGTAACGGCAGGGCTTCGAAGGAGCAGATGCAAAAAACGGTGCAGGTGGTGCTGTCATTAAAAGAAATTCCGCAGCCTGCCGACGTGGCGGATGCGATGGCCGCGGCGATGTGCTGTATGAACTCGAATCGCTGATTACGCTGATTAAAATGATTAAACTGATTTATTTTAAAATGGATTCCTGCATACACGGAAAATGACAAATAATGATTGCGAGAATCGAAGGCAAACTGATTAAACTGGGCAGTGACACGGCCCTGGTGCAGGTGGGTGATATCGCGTACGAGGTTATGCTGCCGGGTTATTGTATCCACGCGATTAGCGATAAAACGGGAGCGGATATTGTATTGTGCACGATGCAGTATTACGAAGGAGCGCCGGGCGGAGGCAATCTTGTTCCGCGGATGGTCGGGTTTCTGAATAGCGGCGAGCGGGATTTCTTTTTGCGGTTTGTGGGCGTTAAGGGAATGGGGATTCGCAAGGCTCTTAAGGCGTTCAGTATGCCGCCGGGGACGATAGCGGCCGCGATTGAGGACGCCGACAGTAAGATATTGAAATCTCTTCCGGGGGTAGGCAACAGGATGGCCGAGCAGATTGTCGCGGCGCTGAAGGGCAAGATGCAGGAGTTCGCATTTACCGCCGGCGCGGAACACAAAGAGCAGCAAGTGTATCGGCCTTATCAGGTCGAGACGCTGGAAATCCTTGTGGCCTGGGGTGAGAAGCGAAATGAGTCGATGGAATTGATTGAACTTGCGTGCCGAAAACATCCGGAGATAAAAAATGCCGAAGAATTAGTGCCTGTGGTTTATCGGCTTAAACAAGGAATCGAAGTTTAAAAATGGCTATCGATAGAGTTATAACCGGTGACAGGCGAAATGAGCAGGAGGAAAGTTTTGCGCTCACACTTCGGCCCAAATCACTGGGTGAATTAGTCGGGCAAAAAAACGTATGCGAAAAACTGTCGATTGCAATCACAGCAGCTAAGCAGCGAGGCGAGCCGTTAGAGCATATACTGCTGCACGGGCCGCCGGGGCTGGGCAAGACGACGCTGGCGCATATCGTGGCCAATGAGATGGGAACGAATATCAGATGTTCATCGGGGCCGGCGCTGGTCAAGCAGGGAGATGTGATGGGACTGCTGACCAATATCGGCCAAGGGGACGTTTTATTTATCGATGAGATTCATCGGCTCAGTACGCCGGTGGAGGAATTTATTTATCCCGCGATGGAAGATTTCAAAGTTGATTTTACGGTCGACAGCGGGATGCACGCCAAGACGATTAATTTTCCGCTGAAACGATTTACGCTGGTCGGAGCGACGACGCGGGCAGGATTATTATCTGCACCGCTTCGCAGCAGGTTCGGGATGCTTTATCATTTGGAATTTTACAGCGAAAATGATTTAGCGAAGATTCTGCACCGCTCGGCCAAGCTGTTAAATCTGCAATGTCAGGACGGTACGCTCGAATTAATCGCTGCTCGCAGCAGGGGTACGCCGAGGATTGCGAACCGATTATTGAAGCGGGTGCGGGATTACGCGCAGGTCAAAGGCACGGGCAAACTGAGCAGCGGGATTGTCGAAAGCTCTTTGAAAATGGAGCGAATTGACGAGCTTGGCCTGGATGAGTTGGACCGGTCGTTCCTGCGGGCGCTTGCGGAAGTCTATAACGGCGGGCCTGCGGGCATCGAGGCAATCGCGGCAACGCTCGGCGAGGAAAAAGATACGCTCGAAGATATGGTCGAGCCTTATTTATTGCAGAGGGGATTCGTTCGGCGAACGCGGCGGGGCAGGGAGATTACCCGGGCGGCTTGCGAGCATCTCGGCCTGAAGATAAAAATCACGGACAACAAGGATTTGAAAACCGGCGAGTTGTTCGAGCAGTAAAAATCAATTCTTTTTATCTTTGTTTATCAGGTGTTCTTTAACCACGCCTCGAATTTCCTTTAGGCGGTCACGGATGGGAAGTCTCTGTGTGCAGGCGGCTTCGCACAGACCGCAGTTGGTGCATTTATCGAGATAATTATTTTCAAGGTCGATATTCCAGTGCCAGGTGAGCCGGTCGATGATTGCTTTGTCTTTGCCGGTAAGGATTTTATGATTGTACACGTCCATCATTCGCGGCACTTCTATTCCCTGCGGGCAGTTGTCACAATAGCGGCAACCCGTGCAGAGCTGGTCAAATGAGTGTTTTACTCCGGCGCGGATTTGTTCGATTTTATCTGCGCCGATTGGTTTAAAGCCGTCAACGGCCTCGATTGCTTCTTTTAGATGTTTATGCGTGGTGAAACCAACGAGGGTGACATTGATTCGATTATCATTGATTAAAAATCTTAACGCAGCCTGTGTGACAGTTTCCTTTTTTTGAGTTTTGACGAATTCGAAACGCTCCGGATTTTGCGGGATAATTCCGCCGCCGAGCGGGTTCATCACTACGACTCCGCGTTTTAAGCGGGCGGCCGCGTCAAGGCCTTTATCGCGATATGCGAAATTCATCGCACTGTAGCCGAGCAGGACGCCTTCGAAGGGATAATCTTCGAGGACTTTTTCGATTTCGGTTCCGGGCAGATGTGTCGAAATGCAGATGTGTTTGATTAATCCTTTGTCTTTGAGTTTTTCGAATTCTTTTAAGATGCCGTTGTTTTTTCGGTGCAGGTACGACTCCATCCTGATGACGCACCAGAAATGATAAAAATCGATGCAGTCAAGGCCGAGGCGAGTGAGCGATTTTTCAAGCTCTCGTCGCAAATCTTCGGGTTTATCCTTCATTGATTTTGTAGAGACGTAGAAGGGTTTTTTGCCGCGGGTCTTTAGCATTTGTTTCAAAGCTGCGCCGAAAATCGGCTCGCTTTTATCGTCGCAGTATTGCGGGGCTGTGTCGAAATAGTTTATCCCTGCTTTATAAGCCGCTAAAAGGAGTGCCGCATTGGAATCTATATCGGCGGGATTATCAAATCGCATTCCGCCGAAACCGATGGCCGAGACGTCGATGCCTGTTGAGCCGTATTTTTTGTAAATCATTTAGTGCCCGGTTAATTCAAAAATTCGAAAGGTCATTATTTCAGATTTGGTGACGGAATTCAATCGGGTTTTTTTAATGAACACAGGGTTGCCTGAAGGAATAATAGTATTACAATAGCTGAAGGATAAATTTTATCAGAATAGGTGGAACTGAATGGGTATCAAAAAACAGTTAGGGTTAGTACATATATTCTGCATTGCCAGCGGCGCGATGATAAGTTCGGGGATATTCGTTTTGCCGGGCCTTGCGCACGCCAAGGCGGGCCCTGCGGTGGTGCTCAGTTATCTTTTAGCCGGTTTGCTGGCGATGTTCGGATTGATGAGCATCGCGGAGTTGACCACCGCGATGCCTAAAGCCGGCGGGGATTATTTTTATGTTTCTCGCGGCGCTGGTCCGGCAGTGGGAACGATAGCCGGTTTGTTAAGCTGGTTCAGCTTGTCGTTAAAAAGTGCATTTGCGATTATAGGTATAGCGGTGCTCCTGGCGCCGCTGATGCCGATAAGCTGGCACATAATCGCGGTGATTGGCTGCGTGATTTTCGTATGTATAAATCTTTTAGGAACGAGAGAGGCCGCAAACTTTCAGGTAGCGCTGGTAATCGCCCTTTTGTTATTGATGGTTGTTTTTATAGTGAGGGGTTTTTCGCAAATCAATCCGGAATACTTAAAGCCGTTCACTCCGTACGGAATCAAATCCGTTTTCGCCACAACCGGTTTTGTGTTTGTTTCATACGGAGGTTTGATTCAGGTGGCGAGTATGGCGGGTGAAATCAAAAATCCAGGGCGGACTATTCCCCTTGCAATGATTATGTCACTGGTTTCGATAGTAATTCTTTATGTTTTGATGGTGTTCGTAACCAGCGGCGTACTGGGCAGTGAACAGCTTGATAATTCACTGACGCCGATAGCGGACGCGGCGGAAGTATTTGCGGGCCGAACGGGTTATGTTGTTGTCGGTTTCGCTGCCGCTCTTGCGTTTATTACCACAGCCAACGCCGGCATTATGACGGCGAGCAGATATTTGCTGGCTCTGAGCAGGGACGGGTTGCTGCCTGCGGGACTGAGTAAAGTAAGCAAAAATCAGGTTCCTTACTCAGCGGTGCTGGTTACGGGAATTGTTATCGCGATTGTGGTATTTGTGAAACTTGATGTACTGGTGGAAGCCGCATCGACGGTGTTCATACTCAGTTATATTCTTGCCGGAGTTTCAGTCATACTTCTTCGTGAAAGCAGGCTTGGAAACTACAGGCCGAGTTTTCGTGCGCCGTTTTATCCCTGGACACAGATAGTGACTATAATAGTTTTTTCATTCATTTTGCTGGAGATGGGGGAAGAAGGTTTTGCTGTTACGGTGATTTTGATACTGGCCGGCGCCGGTTTTTACTGGTATTACGGCAGGGCCAGCGAACAGAAAGAATCCGCCCTTCTTCATCTTATAGAAAGAATTGCCGCAAAAGAACTTGTCACCGGCACCTTGGAAAATGAACTGAAACAAATAGTCCGTCACAGGGATGAGATTGTAGCGGACCGTTTCGACAGGAT
>JBBABK010000108.1:0-5162 GCA_041657685.1 Phycisphaerae bacterium
AGCCACAGAAATGAAAACACAAATATACCGGCCAACCGCCGGGGGCAATACGCCATCCCCGCCACTCCTCTAACCGCTCAAAAAATCGGTTTTTAACAGTCTTTAACCGGTGTCCATAGACCATAAGCCTATAGTCTCACCGCCTTTTATATTATACTAAATAAACCTTCAAATCTCAAGCGATTTGCCCGACAAACAGAGGATTAGTTTGACTGCCTGCTGAGAAAAGCCGATTTTATAAGACCTTAAATCTTTTACGAATCCATCTTTACAGAACTTGCCTATTATTGCCGAGATTGATATACTCTTGGCCGGCCAAGAGGGGATTTTGAATTGGTGAGACTATGACGACGATACTGGACCGCGAACAAATCACAAAGGCGATTGACCAAATTGCAGCTGATATAATCAATGACCTTACCGCCTCGGACAGCGTTGCCGTTGTGGGCATAAGAAGCCGGGGCGAAATCATCGCACAACGGCTCGCCGAAAAAATCGCAGGCCGTCTTAAAAAAGATGTCCCCTGCGGCACGCTCGATATTACGCTTTACCGTGACGACCTCAATTCACCTTCACATACTTCGCAGCCGAGGGTTCGTACAACCGAAATCGGATTCAACGTGGATGACCGCGTAATCATCCTGGTTGATGATGTGCTGCACACGGGTCGGTCAACCCGTGCCGCCCTTGACGCTTTGATGGACCTCGGAAGACCGAAGTTCATAAAGCTGGCAGTACTCGTCGAACGCTGCGGCCGGGAGCTTCCGATACAGGCCGACTATATCGGACACAAAGCTGAAGTTGAAATCGAAAAGGTAGTACAGGTAAATCTTCTGGAATCGGACGGCAAAGACGAAGTGACTGTCGAATAAAAATTTATGAGAAATAAAAAATACAGGCGAGAGACGAAAAACGAGTAACGAATAGAATGGCTATAAAAAATGAAGGAAAAAAGTTCGAATGGCAAGACAAGCACCTGCTTGGTCTGCGCGACCTTACAGCCGAACAAATAAGCTTCATTCTCGATACTGCCGAGGGCTTCGAACAAATCAGCACGAGGTCGGTCAAGAAGGCGCCTCCGCTTCGCGGCAGGGTAGTTGTGAATCTGTTTTTCGAAGACAGCACCAGGACTCGCAACAGTTTTTCTCTCGCGGCCAGCCGGCTCAGTGCAGATGTAATAGAATTCACACAAAAAAACAGCTCTGTCAGCAAAGGCGAGACGTTGCTCGATACCGCCCGCAATCTCGAAGCGATGGGCGTTGATATCGTGGTAATCCGCCACAACGCGGCAGGGGCACCGAAATTGTTAAGCAGAAGCATAAATGCGTGCGTGGTCAACGCCGGTGACGGCTTCTGCGAACATCCGACGCAGGGCCTGCTCGATGTTTATACCATTCGCAAAAAAAAGAAATCCCTCAAAGGGCTGAAAATAGCAATCGTAGGTGACATCGCGCATTCGAGAGTTGCACGCAGCGATATGTGGGCAATGACCAAGCTCGGCGCGGAAGTGATATTCGTCGCGCCGCCCACGCTGATACCGGCCGAGGCCGCCAAGCTGCCGGTTAAAATTAGTTACTCACTCGATGATGTCATTGATAAGGTCGATGTGATTAATATGCTGCGAATACAGTTCGAACGGCTGGGCGGCAATCCGTTCCCGTCCGTTCGTGAATACTCGCATTACTTCGGCCTGACCGTCGAACGGATGAGCAGGGCTAAACCCGATATTCTGGTGATGCATCCCGGCCCGATTAACCGCGGCCTCGAAATGGAAAGCGAAGTCGCAGACGGCAAAAACAGTGTGATACTTGACCAGGTCAAAAACGGCCTGGCGGTTAGAATGGCGGTGCTGTTCCTTGTAAATCAGGCCGCGGCAAAACAAAGCACATAAATATGAATAACGAAATACTGATAAAAAATGGTCGGGTAATAGACCCCGCTAACGGCCTTGATGAAAAATGCGACGTGCTGATTAGCGGTGATAAAATTTCAGAGATTGGACACATCGATAAAAAAGCCGGACAGGTAATTGATGCCGCCGGCAAATTGGTGACCCCCGGCCTGATAGATATTCACGTTCATTTCCGTGAACCCGGCGACGAAGAGGAAGAGACGATAGCAAGCGGCTCGGCCGCGGCCGTAGCAGCCGGCATTACTTCCGTGGTTTGTATGCCCAATACAAACCCGCCGATACAAAGCGAGACGGACGTCGAATATATTCATCGCAAAGGCCGACAGGCCCGCAAGACCCACGTTTATACAATGGGTGCCGTGACATTAGACAGGAAAGGTGCCGAACTCGCGGAGATGGGTTTTATGACCGAGGCCGGTGCGGTCGGTTTTACCGATGACGGCAACGGAATACAGGACCCGGCTGTTATGTTGCGTGCAATGAAGTACGCCGCGATGTTCGATACGTTTATCGCGCAGCACTGCCAGGACGACGGCTTCGCACGCGGAGGCGTAATGAACGCCGGATACAATTCCACTGTGCTTGGCCTGCCCGGCATAGACCCGCTCGCCGAAGAAGCGATGCTCTGGCGGGATATTCAGCTCGTTAAAAAGACAAATGTCCGCTATCACGCCCAGCACATCTCAACGGCAGGCTCGGTCGAATTAATCAAACAAGCTAAAAAGATGTCGCTGCCGGTAACCTGTGAAGTGACTCCGCATCATTTGCTTTTCACCGACGAAAATTGTGCCGATTACGATACGAACTTTAAAGTCAACCCGCCGCTTCGCACGGCAAAGGATATCGAAGCTCTGAAACAGGCAATCAGAGAAGGTCTCGTCGATGCCCTCGCCAGCGACCACGCGCCGCACCTGCAAAGTGAAAAAGAGCTTGAATTTCTTGCCGCTCCGTTCGGAATAGCATCGCTCGAATGTTCGCTCGGCCTTTACGTCAAAGCTCTCATCGAGCCGAAAATAATCGACTGGCCCGCGTTAATTCGCCTGCTAACCGTCAGTCCGGCGAGGATAATCGGTGTTGACAAAGGTACACTCACGCCCGGCAAGCAGGCCGATGTCGCGATAATCGACCCTGATTTTGAATATATTGTTGACACAGCGGCGTTCCGGTCAAAAAGCCGCAATTGTCCTTATCAGGGCTGGTCACTCAAAGGTAAAGCAGTGGTGACAATCGTTGGCGGTGAAATCCGGTATAAACTCTGATACAATCCGCAAAATCCTTAAAGTTTATTTATATTAATAATTAAAAAAAGTTTCTCAATTCACCACGTTTTTAAAAGGTTGACTGAAAACCGGCGGTCACTATACTTGCAATAATTCTGCTTCAGCGAAAAGAGACGTACGATGTATATTATTGACGGCTATAACCTTCTTTGGTCCGTCCGTAAGGCAGCCGAGCATTTGGAGGAGATGTCAGAATCACAGTTATGCCAATTCATAGGTATATACCTGCGTGCAATCGGAAGTGAGGGACAAATTGTTTTTGACGGAATCGGGCCGCCGGACAAAACGCTTTTAAATTCAGGAACAGGCATCGACATCGTATTTTCCGGTCCCGGCATCGACGCCGATACTTATATCGAAGCGAAAATAAAAGCGGATTCCGCTCCCAAGAGGCTTACCGTTGTGAGCACTGACAGGCAAATCCGCAGGGCGGCCTCTGCTCGAAAGGCAGTTTCAGTAAGGTCAGAAAAGTTTTGGCAGGATGTTGTTAAAACTTTGAATAAAAAAATAAAGGCTCCTGAACCTATTGAGAAAAAACGAGGACTTGACGAGGGACAAACCATGCAATGGCTTAAATACTTTGGGTTTGACCAGTAAAAGAGGATTCGCACGAATATAAGTGCTGGGTAATTTTGGTGCGGTTTTGGGTTGATGTCAAAAGAAAAAAGAAAGAAAAATAAAACGAGTCTCACAGTTAAACAGCAGGCCGTGGCTGATGCCGATGCCCGGTTTTACTGTGATAACAGCGGCATTGAACGTCTCGATAAAAATTACACGGCTGTTTTTGAAAATGTCACAGAGGGGGTTTCCATCGTTGACATTGAGACGAAACGATTTATTCATGCAAATTCTGTTTTATGCCAAATGCTGGGCTACAGCCCCGAAGAATTAATCGGCAGGCCGATAACTGAAATTCACCCAAAACAGGAACAGCCCTTTTTGGGTTTGGGCTTCGAAGCAATGGCTCGCGGAGAGATAACTTACGCATCTCGTATTTCCTTTCTTGCCAAAGACGGCAAAATAATTCATGCAGATATCAGTTCGACGCGGTTAAAAATTAACCGCAAAACCTATCTTATGGGATTCTTTACTGATATTTCAAAACTCAAAACAGAACAGCATGTCCTCAACCACAGTGAAAAATGCCTGGAAATGATTCTCGACCAGTCGTTCGATGGAATCAATATTTGCCAATACAACCCTAAAACTCACAAGCGCCAGTTGGTGCTTTGCAATGACAGGTATGTTCAAATGACCGGTCGAACCAGAGAAGAATTGATGGCGATGGACGATTTAAACAAAATTGTAATATTCTACGGCTCACAGCAGGACGGTAAAAGATGCCAGCAGTTTATAAAAGAGCAAAAGCCGCATCAAGGCCGGTGTTCCTGGATAAGACCTGACGGCAAAGAAAATTACTATGACTGGGTGGCAAAACCCGTCAAAATTGACGACCGGTATTTCGTTGTAGGAATCGACAGGGACATTACCGAATACGTCAAAGCCGAAGAAGAGCTCAAAGAAACCGAGGTCAAATACCAAACCCTCATCGAGCAGATACCCGCTGTAACTTACACCGCGGCTCTGGATAAAGCTTCGACTACCCAATACATCAGCCCCTAGGTCGAGGATGTTCTCGGTTATACCCCGCAGGAATTTAAAAAATCCCCCGGTCTGTGGATTGAAAAACTGCACCCTGATGACCGTGACTACGTTATTAAAAAACTTAAAGAAACCCATACCAGGGGCACACCTTTCAGGTGTGAGTACCGGATGTTCGCCGCTGACGGAAGAATAATCTGGCTCCGCGACGAGGCCGCTATTATCAAAGACGACACCGGCCGCGAACTTCTTTTGCAGGGAGTTATGTTCGATATAACCGAACTTAAACATGCTGAGCAGGCTATGCGACGCATCGAAGACAGCCTGCGCAAGAGCAAAATTGAGCTGGAAGAACACGTAAAACAGAG
>JBBABK010000108.1:5172-6762 GCA_041657685.1 Phycisphaerae bacterium
CCTTGAACAGGCAAACAAAAAGCTTCGAGCAGAAATTAAAACCAGGAAACATGCGCAGACAAAACTTATCATATATCAAAATCAGCTTCGTTCGCTCGCGTCGGAATTATCACTTGCCGAGGAAAGAACCAGAAGGCAAATAGCTATCAATGTCCACGACCATATCGGACAGAATCTCGCGATGGCCAAAATGAAACTCCAGATGCTTGCCGATGCTGCAACGGACCCGCACACCGAACTTACTGTCGGAGAAATCCGGGATATAATTTCGACAGCCATTGACAGCACCCGGAGCCTGACTTTCGAAATTAGTCCGCCGGTATTGTATGAGCTTGGTTTTGAAGCGGCTGTCGAATGGCTGCTGAGAAGGGCGCGCAAGCAGCATAATCTCAAAACCGATTTCAAGAGCGACGGCAGCAAAAAAGAGCTGGATGAAACAATCTGCGTTTTTCTGTTCCAAACCGTTCGTGAGCTGCTGGTAAACGTCGCAAAACACGCCGCTGCGAAATCGGTCTGCATATCGGTTTACCGGATGGACGGCGAGATTCAGGTCAGCGTCGCCGACGACGGCCGGGGCCTCAATATGAAAAAACTCGAAACTTTACAAACAAATCCCTCGGGTTTTGGCTTGTTTAGTATCAGGGAACGGTTAAGCTATATCGGCGGCAAATTAAAAATTCAGGCCGCGCGAAAGAAGGGGACTGAAATTATTGTTACTGCCCCATTAGCCGAAAAGGAGAAAGTCAAGGGAGGCAAAAAATGAGTATAAGGATAATCCTTGCAGACGACCATAAAATCACACGTCAGGGGCTGCATTCACTCATCGACGAAAATGAGGATATGGAGGTCATCGCCGAGGCCCAGAACGGCCGGGAGGTCGTCGAACTCACGCGTGAAATGAACCCCGACGTAATTATTATGGACGTGAGTATGCCCGACCTCAACGGCGTCGAAGCTACCCGCCAGATAATCCAGGAGAATCCGAGGGTGCGCGTAATCGCGCTGTCGATGCATTCGGACACTCTCTTTGTTTCCGAAATGCTCAAAAGCGGGGCCAGCGGCTACCTGCTCAAGGACTGCGCATTTCAGGAATTAAAGCAGGCCATTCGCTCCGTTATAGAAGGCAAGGCGTATCTAAGTCCCTCTATTTCAGGCGTGGTGGTCGAAGATTATCTGCATCGCCTCAACAAAGCGGAAACGTCCATATCCGAGGTACTGACCGACCGCGAACGCGAAGTGCTCCAGTTAATTGCCGAGGGTCAGTCCACAAAACAGATAGCTCTGAAACTGCATATCAGCGCCAAGACCGTCGAGACGCATCGCCGCCAGATAATGAACAAGCTCGACCTGCATACCGTTGCCGAGCTGACCAAGTACGCGATTCGAAAAGGCCTGACGGCACTTGAGGCGTAAAGGATGTGATGAGGAGCTTCGGTTCGGCTATTGACTATCCGCCCCGTAATAAGTACCCTATCAGCCGTTGACTATTGAAGGAGCAAATCATTGTCTATTGATATTGCATTAAAGCTGGCCGCCGCACTGGCAGGGGTGCTTGCGATTTTGAGTATATTTCCCGGGCCCTCCTGGCCG
>JBBABK010000109.1:0-6728 GCA_041657685.1 Phycisphaerae bacterium
GGACGAAATGACGGGGCTAAATAAGGGGATTTGTGCTTGACGGGGCTAATAGAATTGGTTAATGATTGCCGATAACTATATACGGGTAACAGGATTATGATAGTTGATTGTCATACACATATAGATTGGCCGGGCAAGGAAGGTCAGGGACTGGCAGAGCGTCTTGCCGAGCAGGAGCAGGTCGATAAATGCTTTGTGCTGGCCGGGCCTGGCGAGTCCGCGGAAAAGATTAACCGGCAGTTGTCGGAATTCATAAATAAATATCCGGCGAAGATGGTCGGATTCGGATTTGCGGACCCGGTGAAGGACTGGGGCAAGAAGACTGTTTCACATCTCAAAGAAAAGATGGGGCTGAAAGGGATTGTGCTGTACTGCTCGGTGTGCGATTTTCATCCGGGTCATACCCGTGCGATGCGGCTGTACGAAGCGGCGCAGGAGGCGGGGATTGTGGTTTTTATACATAACGGCGGGCATAAGGGCGTATCAGGCTCACTGAAATATGCGCAGCCTTATCTGCTCGACGAGATTGCGAGCGAGTTCAAGGATTTGAAAATCATCATCGGCAATATGGGGCATCCGTTCGTATATCAGACGCTGGCGGTGGTTGCCAATCATCCGAACGTTTATGCCGATTTGACGGTGCGTGTTGACCGGCCGTGGCAGTTGTATACGACGGTGATTGCGGCGTACGAGGCGGAGCTGCTTGATAAATTGCTGTTCGGCAGCGGGTATCCGTGCGGTGACGCGGCGGCGTCAATCGAGGCACTATTAGGTTTCAATAAGCGGCTGGGTGATACAAATCTGCCGGCGGTCCCGCGGGATGAGCTGCGGAAGATTGTGGAGCGGGATTCAGCGGCCCTGCTGGGCGTCGACTGAAAACGAATTGCTGACTACACGGAGGTAAGAAGCTATGGCGGAGCTTTTGACCGAACAGCGGGAAAGCTGGGGCACGCGGAGCGGTTTTATCCTGGCGGCGGTTGGTTCGGCGGTCGGGCTGGGCAATCTGTGGGGTTTTCCTTTCAAGGTATATGACAACGGCGGGGCGGCGTTTCTGATTCCGTATATCATCGCAATGTTCGTAGTGGGTCTGCCCATTATGATTCTGGAATTCAGTCTGGGGCATTTTACTCAGCGGGCGGCGCCGGAGGCGTTTGCGACGGCCAATAAGAAGCTGGAATTTCTCGGATGGTGGGGAATCCTGATGGGTTTTGTCATAATCGCTTTTTATCCGGTGGTTCTCGGATATTGTTTCAGCTTTATGTGGTTCAGCATCAAAGGGATTTTCAACGGCGGCGAGCTTCCGTGGGCGGGGCAGGGGATGCAGGGCGTTGAGAACGCGAAGGAATTCTTCTACACGACTTATCTGAACAGCCACAGCAGTATGTCGCTGGGCGCGATTCAGTGGAATATCGTGGTGCCGTTGGTGATAGCGTGGGCGACGATGTACCTGTGCATCTTCAGAGGCGTGAAACTTGTAGGCAAGGTTGTGTGGCTGACCGTGCCGCTGCCGTGGCTGATACTGGCGATTCTGACGGTCAACGGGCTGATGCTCAAAGGCAGCTATGAAGGACTGGCCTATTATCTTGTACCTGACTGGTCGAAACTGCTCGATACGGCAACGTGGCAGTCGGCATTCGGCCAGGCGTTCTTTTCACTGAGTCTTGCGTTCGGTGTTATGATTACGTACGCGAGCTTTCTGCATCGCAAGAGTGATTTGAATAATAACGCGTCGATAATTGTGATTGCGGATTTCGCGACGAGTTTTGTCGCGGGGCTGGCAGTGTTTACAACTTTGGGCGCAATGTCGTATGTAACCTCGCAGGCGGGCAGTGCGGTTTCGGTCGAGCAGGTTGCGCAGGGCGGGCCTGGGCTGGCGTTCGTTGCGTTTCCATACGCGCTTGCGCAGCTGCCGGGTTCTGCGTGGTGGAGCTTTTTATTTTTCTTTACGCTGGTTACGCTGGGGATTGACTCGGCGTTTTCGATAACCGAGTCGGTGCTTGCATCGCTTGTGGACAAAACGGGATGGCGTCGCGGGATTGTGCTGCCGGTTTTGAGCGCGGCGGGTCTGGGGTTCGGGTTTATATTTGCGACGCAGGGCGGGCTGAACTGGCTGGGGGTGGTTTCCGATTTTATTTACGGCACGAGGGGCAGCGCGTTTATCGGGTTGCTGGAGTGCATAATCATCGGGTGGTTCTGGCGAGTGGATTACCTGCGGCGGCACGCGAACATCAGGAGCGACTGGCAGCTTGGCAGGATATGGGATTATTCGATTCGCATTATTATCCCCGTGATTCTGAGCACACTTTTTATATGGAGCTTATACAACGACCTTACGAGGGAGTCGGGGTTTCTTATCGGCGCAACAGGGAAATGGATAATAACCGACTGCGTCGGAATTTCGATACTGATTTTGACTTTTGCAGTTTCTGTTGTGCTGAGTCTTGTTAAATCATCGTCGAACAGGGCGCACGTGCACAAGCCGAAGGATTTGGGAGCGGGGGGCGTTATGCTGTCGTTGGCGGCATTTATTTTATCGATTGTGTGCGTGAGGGTTTTGATACATCTTCTGGTCGAGGCCCATAGGGGGAATCAAAACAGTGTGCTGCTTTGGGTAAGCCTTGGCGGGGCGGCTGCGGCGGTGTGGCTGAGCAATGAAATACTGAACCGCTATAACCGTGAGCATACCGAGGCATCGTGGCTGGCGCGATGGGGTGGAATGATTGGGACGGTGGGGGTCGGAGGGTTTATCGCGGTAATTTTGATTTATAATACTTCCGGGAAAACCAAGACGATTACGAAGGTGCCGGTGTATGAAATTGTTGCGGTTTTTCTGGTTTTGGTAGTGTTGGGGATTTCGTGGTGCTTTTATCGCGCACTGCACAGGCCGCCGAGTCCTTATGAGCCGCAGCTTCCGGAGGAGATTGGCGATGAGCGTCAGGCGGGCCAGTGACAATTAGCAGGGTTATTTAAAACCATCGACCCTGTTTTGGGTGTACTTCTCACAGGCCTTTTCGATATCTACGTCGCTGATGTTTGCGAGTGTGCAGAGCCAGGCGAAGACGTCCGCGAATTCTTCTTCTTTATTGGCCTGGTCGGATGAAGCGAGCGCGGTCGCCAGCTCGCCGACTTCTTCCACGAACCACATAAACGTGGTGGGAACGCCTCGCTGACGATCGCGCTTGCCGTATTTATCATTAATCAGACTCTGGAAATGTCTGATATCCATCGGTTGGGTTAAGCAATCAGGTCCGACATTTTTGTTTTGTCTAACACGGCCTTGGCCTGGCTGATGGCCTTGCTGTAAACCGCCTCGATTTTATTTGTGAACTTGCTTTTTACATTTGTTTCGAAGAGGGACTGCTGGCTGCTCATAGGTCCGTCAACTGCTTCGACAACCTGGAGCATAGAGATTTTCTTGGGCTGCTGAGCAATGCTGAAGCCCCCGCGAGGGCCGCGTTTGCTGCGAAGAATTCCTGCGCGAACCATTTGCTGCATAATTTTGAGCAGATATTCGAGAGGAATGTCATACTCTTTTGAGATAGTCTGCGAGAGGATGATTTTCTGGTCCTGATTTTTCGCGATGTAACCCAGTGCTAATAGTGCATACCCAGTTGACCTGCTGATTTTCATTCGGAATCTCCTATCTAAAATATTTTTACTTGCCCCTTCCTGATTATTTCGGGATATTATACATTCTGCTTAGATGTCGACTATCAGGATATTCCTTATTTCACAGGTATAAATACCTTATACCGATATTTGGTGATGTTTTTGCTACATCGTCCTTGCCAAGACAAAATAATATAACAGCAAAGCCGAATAGTAAAGAAAATATAAATAAATTTTGTAAAATGTCACGGTTATTATTCTATGGTAAATTATCAAACGGCTTGACAGGGTTGTAATATTCTAATACCATAGTTCCTTTGAATTAAGGCATTGCCTGGAGAATGTTATGGCTCAGATGAACCCGAGAATAAACGTATCATATACGGACGAGGCGACGATTGTAACTTTCTTAGATGAAAAAATTCTCGAAGAAAAGGATGTTCGTGAGCTTGATGAGGCATTGGCAAGCCTTATCGAGCAGGCAAACGGGATAAACCTGGTGTTGAATTTTGCGAATGTACGGTTTATGTCGTCTGCGGTACTTGGGTTATTGATAAAAGTCAGTAAAAGAGTGTATGAACACGGGGGTCGGCTCGCACTTTGCGCAATTTCACCGAAAATTTATGAAATTTTCAAGATAACGCGACTCACCAAAATATTCGATGTATATCGTGATACCGATACCGCCGCCAAACATCTGACTGAACAGGAGCAGTAATTGGGAAGGCGTTTAAGTTTTCGTCCTAATAAATTTAGAACTTATTAGCCGGAGCAGCGAATCGCCGAGAAGTTTTTTCGGCGAATATTTTTGCATATTCAGTATGAAGGTTGACAAGCCAATAAGACGAACAGTTGAAGTACCGAGCATTGCCGCTGAGTTCAAGGAGCCTGGGCAGTGGCTGCTTGAACAGCTTAGGCAGTTCGAGTATACCGAGGGTGATATATTTGCGATTCATCTGGCGGTGCAGGAGGCGTTTTATAATGCGATAAAACACGGCAACAAGATGGATGAGCAAAAGAAGGTGAAACTCGATATGACGGTCGGCAACGACCGTGTCGAGATATGGATGACTGATTCAGGCGGCGGTTTTAATCCTGACGCTGTGCCGGACTGCAGGGAAGGTGATAATCTCTATAAGCCTGACGGGCGGGGGCTTTTGCTGATGCGGTCGTATATGGATACGGTTGAATATAACGAAAAGGGCAACTGCGTTCATATGGTCCGAAACCGTCACAACGATAACGGCGGGAGCTGAATAGTCGTCAACTGACAATTCGGTATTGCATAAAGGCATATCTAAAGAGCTGTTTTTTGGTCCAATAATTTTTGCGATTCGGGATTATTTTATCTCAATTCGGCAGAAAAATGAAAAAAATACAGGGTTGGAAAGTCGGCCTGCGTTTGTACCGAAAGTAATTAAGTCAACGGTATTATGCAGGAGTTTTAAGATGAATATTTATGACCCGCTCGTATCGCCGAGGTATTTATTGAATGAACAGGTTGCCAGGCAGGTTTTCGAGCTAATGCCTGACGGCGGCCCGGTGCTGTTGATAATGGACCGCGACGGTCATCACTGGCCGAGCGATTCACATTCGTTCGCACAGATGCAGGTCAATGATGAATTTCTGGATGAGCTGGCTTCGAGGATTGATGACGGCGGCGAGCCGGTGGTATCGCAGGCGGAAAAATGCACAGTTGTCGCGGCTGAGTTGGCTACCGAGCGTACGCGATGTGGTTATATCGCATTGATGATTCCGCAGGACGCACCTGACATCGCACTGGCCAATATCGACCTGATTGAAATTATCATCGGGCAGGTGAACCTGATTGCCAGGCTGATTGAGAAAAATGTCCTTCTTTACGAGCTGCAAAACAGGTATATGCCGGGCACGCAGGAATATGTTCAGCGCGAGCCGGCGTTAAATTAAATCACTGATTGCTTATATAGAACAAATCATTTTTTAAATCACTTCAGCCACGACCCACTTTAAGTTTAAATTGCGTTTGGGGGTACTGTTGTTATAATGTTTATTTTCAATTATTTATGCAAGCAGATATGGAAATTAAAGGCGTTAAGAGCGAGTGAACTTCAAGGTTTTCAAAGACGGTAAAGAGCTGGACAGTTTCGACGTTGTCGGAGCGTATCTGTTCGGCTCGGACGGTATAGCAATTCGCAAAGGGCAGGTCGAGTTCGCCGACGGGGCCGTGCGGTGTTCGGGTCATAATCTCGATACGTCGGGGCTGGTTCTGCTTTGGCCTGTTGACGGGTTCGGCAGGGTGCTGCTTCCCACGACGTGTCTGCCGAAGCGGGAAAGGCCTTATTGTCTGAACGTGGAGCTTGCCCGCGGCAAGCTGATGCAGATAGTCAATAAATGCGAGGATTGGGCGTATTATACAAAGGACGGACTCGGACAAAAATTCGATGAGGCGAGAGAATTACTTATAGAGGCGATTAATAATATTGCAGATATGCCCAGGGCATCGAAGCTGGCGGATGAGGCCCTGAAAATTGCTTTGGATTTTGCCGAGCAGCTTGCGACGAAACATGGCGAAGCGATGTTCAGGATTCGCGCGAAGAATCGCGGGTTCGGCAGAGGGTGCATAGGGATAAACGTGCAGGCTGAGAACACGGCCGACAAGCAGTACGTTGACAGGCTTTGTAACGCGGCGAGTTTTGCGGTTGTGCCGATTAACTGGGCGGTGATTGAGAAAAATAAGGGCGAATACGATTTTTCGGAATCGGACAGGTGCTTGCTCGCTCTTGCGAAGAAACGAATTGCGCTCGGTGCGGGGCCTTTGCTGCGGTTTAATGAAAAATATATCCCCGAATGGATGACTGCGAAGGACTATTCGTTCGAGAAGATTCGTGAGAGCGCGTACAGGTTTGTTTCAGCGGTTGCGGCGAGATATGCCAATCGTGTGCGGACGTGGACGGTGGTGAGCGGGCTTAACCGGCACAATTGTTTCGGTTTCAGTTTCGAGCAGGTGCTGGAGCTGACTCGTGCGGCGAATATGGCGGTCAAAACGGTGGACGGCCGGATTCGCAAAATAGTAGAGGTCGAAAATCCGTGGGGCGAATATTACGCAACGATGCCGGGCAGTATTCCGCCTTTGATTT
>JBBABK010000110.1:0-6688 GCA_041657685.1 Phycisphaerae bacterium
GCTAAAGGCCTTTCATATAAAATCATTGCCCTCGGCCCGCGCAGCATATATATTTATTTCTTTATGGTCGGTTTTTGGGAGATATAACCGTGCAGTTAAAGTGCATATTATTGACCTGCCTGATTTCGACTGCGTCAGCAGCCGACGTAACGGATTACAACAACCTCAGCGACTATTATGGTTTCGGCCCGATGGAGGTAATCAAGCTCGATTGGGGCGTGGGCGGGATGAGCTGTGTCGATTTGAACAATGACGGGCGAAACGACATCATCGTCGTCAATAACCGCAGGGCAAGAATAGAAATCCTGCTGCAGAAAGAACAGATTGAGCCGGCCGAGCAGGACGTAACCGTTGACCCGGAAGATTTTGAGATTAACGCAATAAATCCGCCGAGCAGATTTGCACATCGGCCGCTGCCGGTCTCGGAACGCCTGTACAGTCTGGTCACCGGCGACCTGAACGCGGACGGTATGGTTGACCTTGCGTATTACGGCGAACCCAAGGGGCTGTATGTGGTGCTGCAGAAAGAGCAGGACGAAAAATCCGACGACAAGACCCAGTTAAGCTGGCGAATGCGAAAGAAAATAAATATAGAAGACGGCCTGCTTTCACCATACGCATTGCTGTGTGCGGATTTGAATAATGACGGACTCGATGACCTTGCAATCGCGGCGAGAGATGCTATTTATCTGGTCGCGCAAAAATCTGACGGCACGCTGGCTGAGCCGGTGAAGTATCCGTCCACTTCAACGCTGAAGGCAATCGACGCCGCCGACCTCGACGGTGACAGCATAGAAGATTTGTTAATGCTGACCGACACACTGGAAAAACCCATATCAATTCGCTTCGTATCGCCCGCGGGCCAGCTCGGGCCGCAGCAGCAGTTTAATTGCGAAACGCCCTGGGCACTGGAAACGTTCGATATAGATAAATCCGGAACGGATGAACTCCTGATAGTCGACAGCGTCAGCGGCCGACTGCTTTGCTATGAGCTTACGGACGATAACGATGTACAGGGTGACTGGCCTATTTTGTTTTATCCGCTGCCGAGCGGCGAAGGAGCGGACAAACGCGATTTGGCGGCCGCCGATTTCGACGGCGACAGTCTTACGGATATTGTTATCAGCGACCCCGGCGCGGCTGAAATTATTTTCTATAAACAGCATGCATATTCCGGGCTTTCGGAGCCGAAGAGATTTCCCGCCCTGGCCGACGTAAGCAATATCACAGCGGCGGATATTAACGGCGACGGCAAAAGCGAGCTTGCTGTTTTGAGCATCAAAGAAAAAATAATCGGAATAAGCGAATTCGAAAACGACCGTCTTTCGTTCCCCAAGCCTCTTGATGTCGTCGGTGAGCCGGTCGCGATGGCTCTGGCGGACGTGGATGAAGATTCCAATATCGACTGCGTTTACGTCTCGCGTGATGCAAATGATTCCAGATGGCTGAGAGTGCTGTATGATGTCACTTCATACGGCGATATTGACGGCAAGACGCCCGGTGCAAAGGAGCTTGAATTGCTCGAAAACCGCAACGAAGCGTCCGCGATACTGCTCGAAAAGCTGCTGTCGAATCCGGACGGGATAAAGCTGCTCGACGCCGATAACGACGGCCTGCTCGATGTATTGATATTCGACCAGTATAACCCGCCTCCGATTTTTGTCCGGCAGGTTCATAAGGGGCAGTTCGAGATAGTCGATTCACCAGGCGCACAATCGAGCCTGATTAGGGACGCGACTCCGGCTTCTGTCGCGCTGGCCGATATAGATAAAACCGCGGGCGACGAACTGCTCATTGCCCAGAATAATTTCGCACGAAGTCTTGTGTTCGAGAACTCGCTGAACTGGCGGGTTCTGGACCAGTACAACGCCAAGAGCACGGAAAACCGGATATCGGCCGTGGCAGCATTTTACCTGAGCGGACTGGGCCTGACAGATAAACCCGCGATAGTCTTGCTCGATACGGGCAAGGGACAACTGCAGATATTAACGCCCGACGAAGACGGCACGTACCGCTTCAAAAAGGAGCTTGAAATAGGCAAATGGAATTCGGCCCCGCATCTTAAAATGCTTTATGAATCCGTCGGCGGAACGCCTGCAAAAAGCATTGTTCTTTTTGACAGTGAGAAGTTTGCGGTTATGACTCCGCCAAGTGAGGAACATCGAATCAGAAGACTCGAACAGCGGTTCAGCTACGAGACAAAAATCAGGGACGGCGTTTACGGGCTGTTCACCGTCGGCGATATCAATTCGGATGAGCGAACAGATATCGTAATGCTCGAGTATAAAGGCAATCACATCGAGATACTCGCTCTGAATGCGGAATATCAGCCTGTTCCCGCTATGCGATTTAAAATTTTCGAGGAGAAAAGCTATCGCGAGGCGGAGAAACGCTCCGCCGGCGTCGAGCCGAGAGAGCTGAAAATTTCGGATGTAACCGGCGACGGCAAGGGCGACCTTGTTACGCTCATACACGACCGCATAATTATTTATCCGCAGGACTGATGGCAGAGACCGGCAAAAACGTCTTTGTGGCAATGAGCGGCGGGGTTGACAGTTCTGTTGCGGCGACCGAGCTGCTCGAAAACGGGTATAACGTCAGCGGAGTTTTTATGCTCACCTGTGACCAGTCGCATCACGCACAGTCCGACGCGGAAAAAATCGCCGGGTCACTGGGAATAAAACTGCACGTGCTCGATATGCGGGGTGAATTCAGCAAGGTGCTGGATTATTTCTGCGGACAATACAGGCAGGGTCGTACTCCTAATCCGTGTGTATTCTGCAATCGGCTGATTAAATTTAATAAGCTGTTGCAGTTCGCCAAAGACAACGGCGCGGAATATTTCGCTACCGGTCATTATGCCCGTATAAACAAAACACCGGACGGTTTCGGATTATTTCAAACTCCAAACAACAAAGACCAGTCATACGCGCTTGCTATGCTGAATCGGGAAATCCTGCCGCACCTCATATTTCCAGTCGGTGAACAAACCAAGCAGCAGACACGGCAAAAGGCACACGAGTTGGGACTTATTTCAGCAGAACGCCAGGAATCGCAGGAGATTTGTTTTATTCCGGATGATGATTATGTGGCGGTGCTCGAAAAACTCGCGCCGGAACTGCTCAGAGAAGGAAATATCATTGATTCGTCCGGCAAAATCCTCGGAACGCACAAGGGAATTCACCGTTTTACTATCGGGCAGCGGCGAGGTCTGCGCGTTGCGATGGGTAAGCCCTGGTACGTTGTTCATCTCGATGCGAAAACAAACACAGTTACATTGGGGCCGAAGGAAGAGCTTATGCATAAAAAGCTAATCGCGGCAGGTGTCAATTGGCTAATAGACCCGCCGGGCGAATCATTCCGGGCAAAAATCAAAATTCGTTACAATCACAGCGGCTTATCCGGCACAGTGCACGTTCGCAGCGGGAATATCGAGGTTGAATTTGACGAGAAAATTTCCGCCATAACGCCGGGTCAGCTTGCCGTTTTTTATACAGAACATGCCTGCGGCTCCCGGGTAGCGGGAGGCGCGTGGATCGAACGGGCGTTCGATTGAGGGAATATAAAGCGGTCGGGCAAAGGCGTTGACCCGCGGAACAGTTCTGTTATAATTGCCTCGCAGAGGTTTTCGTAAATGGTTATTAACCAAATTGTTAAGGTAAATTGTCTATGGAACCCAAAACGCTTGCAGAACTGGCCAAATATGTGGACGGACAAGTCCGGGGGGATGCAAATACCACTATTGTTTCCGCCAGCACGCTTAGCCGTGCAAATCCCGGTGACATCAGTTTCCTCGCGAACAGTAAATACGAAAAGGAGCTGGTGGACACGAAGGCCTCGGCGGTAATCATAAGCAAAGACACGGTCACCGATGCAAAAATCCCCCTGCTGATTTGCGAAGACCCGTATTACGCGTTTATGCAGATTATGGTGCTGCTGCACGGCCATCGCAGGCATAAAAAAACCGGCATCAGCGGCAAAGCGGAAATTTCCGATTCTGCCAAAATTGGGGTCGATTGCAACATTCACCCGTTCGTAACCATCGACGACAACGCGAAAATCGGCGATGGTGTTAATATTTATCCCGGCTGTTATGTCGGCCGGGATGTGGAAATCGGCAGTGATTGTATTTTGTATTCTAACGTAGTAATTTACGACGGCTGCAAACTCGGCAAGCGCGTCATAATCAAAGCTAATTCGGTTATCGGCGAAGACGGCTTCGGATACGCCAGTCATAAAGGCGTGCATCATAAAATTCCGCAGGTCGGCGGCGTTGTAATCGAAGATGACGTGGAAATCGGTGTTTGCTGCGGTATAGAGCGAGGTACGCTCGGTGACACGATTATCGGCCAGGATTCCAAAATAGGCGACCTCGTTACCATCGGACATGGCAGCAAAATCGGGCCGCACTGCCTGCTCGTCGGACAAGTAGGAATTGCCGGCTCGACCAATCTCGGTCATCACTGCATTGTCGGCGGGCAGGTCGGAATTGTCGGACATATTAATATCGGCAATAACGTGATGATAGCAGCACAGGCCGGCGTGATTAACAACGTCGGAGACAACAAGGCGATACTCGGCGCACCGGCCATCGACGCGAACATCGGCAAACGCGCATACAGCATGATTCAATATTTGCCTGATATGCGGCAAAGCATTAAACATCTCAAAGAGCAGATGCAGCAACTCACCGAGAAGCTCGAATAATGTCGAACACTCAAAAGCTGAACGAATTGCGAACCGAAATAAAATGGCTGATTCGAAAATACTTGGTCTTATAGCGGGACAGGGACGGTTTCCGTTTTTGGTCGCCGACGGCGCAAAAAAAGCGGGATTTAAAGTCGTGTGTGTTGGTCTGGGCGATAACGCCGATAAAGAATTGCGTGAAAAGGTTGATTATTTTTATGAAGTTCCGCTGGCAAGGCCCGGTGCGTGGATACGCAAACTTCGAAAACATAACGTCAGCAGCGCGATAATGGTCGGCAGGGTCCGCAAGACGCGAATCTATACGCCGTTTAGAATCTTAAAATATCTGCCGGACTGGCGGGCGTTTCGAATTTGGTACTGGCGGCTGAGAAAAAAAGACAAGCGAAATGACAGCCTTCTTTGCGCGTTGGCGGATGAGCTGGCAAGCGGTAAAATAATTCTGGAGAACTCGATTATGTACTGCACCGAACATATCGCGACAAAAGGCGTGCTGACAAAACATCAGCCCGATGCATCGATAAAAAGTGATATCGAATTCGGCTGGCCTGTCGCAAAGCAGCTCGGCCAACTGGATATCGGACAGGCCGTGGCGGTAAAGGAACGGGAAGTAATCGCGGTCGAAGCAATCGAAGGAACTGCGAAAATGATTGAACGGGCGGGGCAGCTTTGTCCCGCGGGCGGATGGACGCTCGTCAAGGCAGCCAAGCCCAATCAGGATATGCGATTCGACGTTCCCTGCGTCGGGCCTGATACGATAAAATCGCTGGCTGCCAATAAGGCGAGGTGTATGGTCGTCGAAGCGGGCAAAACCGTAATCGTCGACAAGAACGACACAGTAGCACTCGCCGATAAACTCGGAATAGCAATCGTAGGATACTGATTGATTAATGCAAATGGTTAAAGCCCCTTTCGACATTTGTCTCGATAGAATTTCCCCGCAGCAAGGTCGCTGCGTGCTGACCTGTACGAAGCTGCTGCGTCACGTACCAGGCAAGCGAAGCGTTTATATGGCTGCTTTCGAGGGCAAAGATTGTGTTTTAAAAATTTATGAAAACAGGCGGCGAGCAAAATCGCATCTTCGCAAAGAATGGTCGATATTAAAAAGTCTTGGAGAATCCGGCCTGAATTGCCCCGCTCCATACTTTTGCGGCAGAACCCCAAAAGGCGACTGGGCCATCGTCACAGAATATATAAATAATTCGCAAACTGCTCTCGAATTATACAATGCCGCTGCCGGAACATCTGAAAAAGTCAGTATCCTGCATCTTTTATGCGAGGAGCTTGCAAAACTTAATCACAGAGGTATTCTTCAAAAAGACCTTCATCTCGGAAATTTCCTTATAAGCGGCGACAAGGTGTTTTGCCTTGATACAGTGACGATGGAATTCAGGTCGAATCCTTTAAATAAAACTGAGAGTATGCGGCAGCTCGCCATTCTCGGCATCTATATACCAAAAGATAGGGATGAGGAGCTTGCAAAGAAATATGCTGAAATTCGAGGATGGAAGCTGACGGCCGAGGATATAAAAATAATAAAAAGCTACACACGCGAACACTTCGGCAGGGAAATAAAAAGGCAGCTTAAAAAGACGCTGCGCACAAGCGGTCGAAAAGTTCGATTCGAAAAAAACGGTTTCAAAGCTGTGTTTGACAGGGACTTTTGTGACAGTCTTGATGTACAGGCTTTTATTGAAGGCATCGATGACTTGATGAAAACAGGCCGAGTGCTCAAAAGCAGAAACACATCGTTTCTTTCGCAGGTTTCAATCGATGGAAAACAGGTTGTTGTAAAAAGGTATAACCATAAAGGACTTTGGCATTCGTTCAGGCAGACCCTGCAGACGAGCCGTGCAAAACGCTCATGGCTGCACGGTCACCGGTTGATAATGCTGGGCATTAACACCCCCAGGCCGCTTGCATTTATTGAAATGCGCAAAGGCCTCCTGTTGTGGACGTCCTACATAATTACCGAATATGTCCC
>JBBABK010000111.1:0-6654 GCA_041657685.1 Phycisphaerae bacterium
CGTCAAAAAAACATTTAAAGCTTTGCTTCGGCAAATAAAATCCGTTATTTGCCGCGGGTGTTATTCCAAAGCAGAATTTGCAGTCGCGGCGAAAAGGCGAAATTGTATGCGAGGCAAAGCTCTGCTACGAGCGTCGCTTTTTCCAGATACTGTTGCCGGGTTGCGGCCTGTGGCATCAGCATAACTTTGTCGCGGTCGTATTTTCCAATTTGAGTAAGCAGTTCCTGCGCTTTCGCAAAATCAGATTCATTTTCGATTACAAATTTCAACTGGTAATTATAATTTTGAATTAACAGCCTTAGTTCTTCTATGCTTTTTTGGGCAGGCGGTTTGGGGCTGATGCTCATCAGGTCGCAAGGCAAATCAGTCAGGAATTTGATGCCGGCGGTTTCAATCGTGATATGTTTATCATTATTTTTCAACAAACTTAATAATTGTCTCAATCCCTGCCTTTCACCCATCTCGGCATCTGCCATAGGTTCGCCGCCGGTGATGACAACGTAACGCGCGGGATAATTTTGAACTCTGCTAATTACCTGTTCGGCTGACAGTTCTTCGCCGTCGCCGTAGTTGCGGGAGTATTTTGTATCACAGTAATTGCAGGATAGCGGACAGCCCGCCAGCCGAATAAAAACGCTCGGCACGCCGGCGAGAAATCCCTCGCCCTGAATGGAATAAAATATTTCGTTTACTTTCATAATCAGCCACAGAGTTTATTTATTTTAGCCATAGAGAAATCTTAATTAAGCCACAGAGAACACAGAGGCCACAGAGTTTATTGTTTATTATAGCCACATCACACCCTTCGACAAGCTTAGGGCAGGCTCCGAGAACACGGAGATAAAAATATCCCAGGTTGCCCAAGCGGTATAAGTTTGGCTTTGTTTTGGCTTTGTTTTTTGGCTTGAATCGTTGTTTTTGGGCCAAAAACGCATAAAATTGGGTTCGTTTTGCATAAAAACATCTGACTTTCACCGCAGAGTTCGCTAAGAACGCAGAGATTAAACCACGAATTAACACGAATGAACACTAAATGTTTAAAAAATGCGGGAAAAATTGAATGTGGAATGGGCGGGGGTGATTTTATTGGTTGTCCTCCTTCCGCCGTCGCCAAGACTATGGCGGATGAATTTGAGTTGCCTATGTTAACGTGTTGTCAAACAACATAGGTATTTTATCAAAATTTGAACGGTTGTAAAGGAAAAAGTGCGGTTTTTTGCGAAAAAAGCGAGCTATTTTCACCGAGGACGCAGAGAAAATAGACAGGAGACGAGAGACCGGAGACGACAGAAAACAGAGCGAAGAGAACGGCAAGTTTTGAGGCGTGAGTATTGAGTTGTAAAATTGCTGTAATTTTTCGAGCAGAATAGGTAAGAATATATTTGATTTTTATTTTTACATTCAATAAGTATATGCATATATACTTATGGAATGTCTTTTTAGAGAAAAGGAGATTTGCAATGGCGGATGCAGATAAGATTGCCCGGATTTTTAAAATGCTCTCGGTTGAAGCAAGAATACTCATTTTGCAGTCACTTAAAAAACGTGCCATGTGCGTTTATGAATTGACAAGCCAACTCGGCATATCTCAATCGGCAACTTCCCAACATCTAAGCGTTTTGAAGAATGTCGGCATCGTAAAATCTCAGAAGAGAGGCGTTCAAGTTTATTATTATCTTGATAAGCAAAATATTGCAAAGCTGGAAAAGATAACCAGCATGTTGTTTAAATTGGACGACTAAATGTGACTGCAAAAACAGATTCTATAAGTATACGCACATATGCTTATGGAGTATTTTAGCAGCTGAAGATATATAGTTAAGGTGTTTGGGACTGGCGGTACGGGGGTACGATAGTCTTAGGGTTTGGCGCCTGCGATGTGTTATTAACACGCTTGCCGAATGGGCAATGATTGGTATTGGGTTTTGAGCCGTGCGTATTTAGTTATAGAACCGATGGGCAAATCTTTTTGCAAAATGCGATTATCATCTATCATTAAATTGGATAATCGTTCCATAAGTATATGCATATATGCTTATGGAGTATTTTATGGATTAGGGTGTTGGGGAATAGCGGATTGGGTATAGGGGACAGGTAATCAAATCAAAAATTAAAAAGCAAAAAGGAAAAATGCGGAATCCCGACGGAGTCGGGATGAGATTTTTTTTAACCGCGGATTGACGCGGATTTCACGGATTATTTTTTAGACACGGATTAACACTGATTAACACTGATTGATTTTTTACCGCAGAGCCACAGATGGACACAGATTTACACTGTAATTTAGACGCTGATCCGCCTTCGCCAAAAGCTACGGCGGACAAGTTTCGCAGGTTTCACTGATTAATTTACCATGAATTAACCCGGCTACGCTAAGAGCTGCGTCGCGGCAGGCAGATCAACACTGTTGTTGGACTATGGACTAACGTCTAACGACTAAATTGCTGGCGGAAAAGGTTGTTTTTGCTCTGGTTAGGGATATAATGCCGGTTCAAGGCCGGAAGATTCAAATAGCTTTGAGCGGACAGCGTATAGCGGATAGTTAAATTTGCGGATTTAAGAAATAAGTATGGTGTCCCCGGATTTCTGATTTGGAGTTGGTTGTTAACTCAGAACCAATGCAGGGAGAAAAACTATGGCGATGACAAAATGTAAAGAGTGCAAAAATATGGTTAGCGTAGATGTCAATAAATGCCCTCATTGTGGAACAATCCTTAAAAAATCAACTGGTCAAAAATTATGGGGTATTATTTCCATGATGTTGATCGTCGTATTTCTTGTAATTTTCTATTCGACGCCGCGTTATCCGCGTCATTTAAAACCGAGCTGGGAGGAGTGGATTAGGTCAGAGGCCGAAAGTTATGCTAAGGAGACTTTAAAAGACACTCCAGTTACATACAAGAGCATCGCGGGAATTAAACGAAACTCAAAAGACAATTACGCTATAGCTGTAGTAGTGGATATGCCTGATTATAATGATATGATGCTTGTTCTTGAGGCACAGAAATTTGGAGAAACTACAGCCATCAGGTGGGATACCAGATCAGCAACGGCAATAATTCTCTTAAAAACCGGGCAGGAATTGGAGCAAATATCATGGTGATTTCTGGAGTTGTGTTTTATATCCCCAAACGCAATAGACCTTGCTTTTGATTTAGGTATCCTGTTTTTGAGAAAAAGTCATGAATAAGAGTTGCAAACGATTAATTCTCGACAAAAACGTTTTCCTCGGGACCTCAACGGATAAGCTGTGTCAGTTTGCCAAAAGCCACTTCCTGATACTACCTGAAGTATTAGCATACGAATGTGCTACAACACAAGAAGAGGAAAAACAATTGTTATTGGAACGTTTTACAAATACTATTCGCGCTGGTGCGTACGTTTGTCCTAGTATCGGAATGATCTCGGAAAGAGAGCAGCAAGACAGATGTCCCTATGGCAATATAGAAGACGAGAATGAGACAGAAAAAATTAAGAAAGCGTTAGGAATCCGATGGGCGGAAGAGCGCATTGAGAATGTCAAAGACAAAGAGATGCAACGAACAAAAGAATTCTATACGCAGGCCAAGGAAATCGCCCAAAGAATTAAGTTAATTGGTGAATCTAAAACTCTCAAGCCATACGTAAAAGCTGCAGGAAAAAAATCTCAACAGGACAAACAGTACCTCTATAAAAACTATGCACAAGCAGTTGATTCCTGTTTGAAGATAAAAACTGAAATCTCCGAGGATTATGTATATTGGCATTATCTTCGATTGATGCTTTTTTACATGTTAGTATTTAGTAATAGACTAAACACACAGATAGAAAATTTAGAACGGCATTGCCAAGATATGACATACGTAGTGCTTTTATGCAGGGCGGATGGCTTGTTAACGAATGACAATACTTTGACTGAAATCGCAACGGCGGCATTTCCACAAAAAAACATATTTAATGCGATTGAAAAGGTACCAAAAAACTATATATGCAATAGCAGGGTGAGTGATTAGAGAGAAAAAGCTATTTATCCTTCGTATTCAGGCGTTTTAATTCTTCCCCCGATGAACGACATCGGGGTCTCCGCCCCGCTTCGACTTATTTATCCCTGCGTGAATTCAAATCTTTTAACTGCTGCAAAATTTCTTCATTCAATTTGGTAATTTTTTTTAATTGTTCGTGGATGGTTTTTGAGCCGGTGATGATATGCGCAAAGACGAAGAAAAAGGCGATGGCTAACGTGCCGCCGACGGCGATGAAAATAACGACCTTCAAAATTGATTCGACGTTTTCAATCATTTAAATAGCGTACAGGGTATAGGGTATAGGGTACAGTTAAAAATCTAAATCCTAAATACGAAACTCGAAACAAATCCGAATAACGAAATTCAAATTCTCAACCCCCTCGGCAGGCCGAGGGGCTAAATATCCCCTGCCGCGAGCGGCAGGGCTAAACGAAACCGCGGACAATGCCCGCGGCTAAATTATTAGTGTTTGAAGTGGCGCTTGCCGGTAAAGACCATAGCGATACCGTATTTATCAGCGGCGGTGATAACTTCATCGTCCTTTTTCGAGCCGCCGGGCTGAGCTATGCACGCAACGCCGACTTTGGCGGCGTTGTCGACATTATCAGGGAACGGGAAAAACGCGTCGGAGGCCATCGCGCTGCCCTGCGTTTCTTCGCCGGCGTGTTTGAAGGCGAGCAGGCCCGATTCGACGCGGTTCATCTGGCCGGCACCAACGCCGATGATTCTTTTGTTCTTTGCAAGTACGATGGTGTTGCTCTTGGTATGCTTGGCGGCGAGCCAGGCGATGTGCAGGTCTTCGAGCTGCTCGGCGGTGGGACGCTTTTTGGTCGGATAGGTGAGCAAATCCGGCTCCCAGCCGACGAGGTCGCGCTTCTGGAGAAGTATGCCGCCGACTACGCAGCGGACGTCGTATTCGTCGGCGTCACGGGATTGAGCGATTGGGCCGGTCTCGACGAGGCGGACGTTCTGGCCCCAGCTTTTGAGTGTGCGTATGATTTCGACCGCGTCCTGGTCGAACTGCGGAGCGATGATGACTTCTGCGAAGAAGCCGGCAGCGCCGCGGGTCTTGCCGAAGCGGCTGTACGATTCCATAATTGTCTGTGCGAGTTTTTCATCGACTTTGCGATTGAGGGCGACGATTCCGCCGAACGCGCTGGTGACGTCGCCTTCGTAGGCCTTGCGGTAGGCTTCGCAGATATCATCGTCGATAGCGCAGCCGCAGGGATTGAGATGTTTGACCACGACGGCGGCGGGTTCATCGAATTCCTTTACCAGTTCGAACGCGGCGTTGGTATCGAGCAGGTTGTTGAAGCTGATTTCCCTGCCGCCATCGAGAATTTTGCCGCTGCTGACGGAGGTCTCTGTGCAGTTCGTGCGTTTATAATATGCGGCAGACTGGTGCGGATTTTCGCCGTAGCGGAGGTCGAGCGCTTTTGTGACGGCAATTGACAATCGCTGCGGGTATTCGACGGAAGCACGTTTATTGAGATACGCGGAAATCGCGGCGTCGTAAGAGGCGGTGAGTGAAAAGGCTTCGCGGGCGAGTTCGGCGCGGAGTGCGTGGCTGACGGAGCCGTTGCTGCCCTGCATTTCGGCTATGACGCGGACGTACTGTGCGGGGCTGGTGACGACGGCGACGAATTTGTGGTTCTTGGCGGCGGAGCGGAGCATACTTGGGCCGCCGATATCGATATTTTCAATCGCGTCTTCGAAGGCGCAGTTTTCTTTGGCGATTGTCTGCTCGAAGGGATAGAGATTTACGCAGACCAAATCAATTGGCTCGATGGCGTGTTTTTTCATCGCGGCGACGTGTTCGTCCTTGTCGCGAAGGCCGAGCAGAGCGCCGTGGATTTTGGGATGGAGTGTTTTGACGCGGCCGTCCATCATCTCCGGAAAGCCGGTGACCTCATCGATAGGAGTTACTTTAATTCCTGCGTCGGCGAGTGCCTTTGCGGTGCCGCCGGTGGAGATGATTTTGACTTTATACGCGGCGAGCTTTTTGGCGAATTCGACAACGCCGGTTTTGTCCGATACGCTGATGAGGGCGGTGTTTATCTTGACATCCATTTCAAGTCCTTCCTTTAGCCACAGAGCAATAATAAATTTAAGCCACAGAGAACACAGAGATAAATTTCTAAATCCTAATATCTAATTTCTAAACAAATTCAAAATTCAAATTACTAATTTTCAAAACCCTTAAGCCACAGAGGGCATCCGCCTTCGTAAGACTACGGCGGACAAGTCCTAAACAAATTCGAATGACCAAAATTCAAATTTTCAAAACGACAATTAGTATTTTATTGGTTTGATGGCGGCGATGCGTCCGGCGTCGTCGCCGAGATAGATTAAATTGTCCCGCGTGTTTGTCGCCCAGCGGGTTATGCCGGGGACATCGATTTCGTTAATGATTTTATTATCAACGTTATCATAGACGAGCAGTTTTTTATTCTTTGCCATAATGCAGACGCGTCGGCCGTCTTCGGCGAGCAAGGCCAGGCCGTCGGGCATTTGCCAGGCGAGTTCGCCGTTGACTTTTTTGAGGGCGAGAAGTCCGCGGCCGTCAACGAACTGATAGACGAAGGAATCGGTAATTTGCGGCGCGTTGGTTAAAATCGCGGAGGTGAGGTATTTCCACTGTAATTTGCCG
>JBBABK010000112.1:0-6633 GCA_041657685.1 Phycisphaerae bacterium
GGGGGCTGTCGAGCAGATAGGCGGATTCGACGCGGTACTTACCGAAGGCGCCGATTATATTCTTGGTTACAGAAGTCCCAATTATATATATCAGCCGCCGAATTCACGGATGAAAGTTTTGCTGAAAAATTACAAGCTTAGTGATGATATCGCTTTTCGCTTTTCGAACCGGCACTGGAACCAATGGCCCCTGACGGCGGAGAAATTCGCAAGCTGGGTCAACGCGGTGAACGGCAACGGGTACGTTGTAAATTTATTTATGGATTACGAAACATTCGGGGAGCACCAGTGGGAACAGACGGGGATATTTCATTTTCTCGAACGTTTGCCGCAGGAAATTTTTGCGTACCCGAACATTGATTTTAAAACGCCCGGCGAAGCTGCCGATGCGTATGATGCGTCAGGCGTTTTCGATGTTCCGTGGATAATAAGCTGGGCGGATATCGAGCGTGATTTATCTGCCTGGCTGGGCAACCCGATGCAGAACAATGCGGTTGCAGAGCTTTATAATTTAGAGCCGGCAATTCTGGCTGCGGGCGATGAGAATATTATCAATGACTGGCGAAAGCTGCAGACGTCCGACCATTTTTATTATATGTGCACGAAATATTTTGCCGACGGCGATATCCACAAATATTTTAATCCGTACGATTCGCCTTATGATTCGTACATAAATTTTATGAACGTGCTGGATAATCTGCATTCGCGATGTCTGACGAATCAAAAGCAGAGAAAAGCATCTCCGGTTTAAAAGCAAGTTTTTATTGATTTGAGTCTTCAACCGGAAGCTGCGCATCGCACCCGGTTGACGTGACAGAATATAGATATACTGAAGAACAGTTTTTTTAAAAATGGAGATATAATTATGAAGGCGCTCATATTGATTGCGGGCGGGGTCGAAGACCTCGAATTTTTTTATCCTTATTACCGGTTGCAAGAGGAAGGCATTGATGTTGAAATAGCCGGCCCCGCAACAGAAAAATATACAGGCAAGTACGGCTACCAAGCTGAGGCCGAGGTTTCATTGACATCGATACCCAAGGGCGAGTACGGCCTGCTTATTATTCCGGGCGGTAAAGCTCCAGAGTCATTCCGGCTGCTGCCGGGTGCGGTTGACATTGCCAGAAAAATGATGGAGGCAGGCAAGCCTGTGGCGGCTATATGTCACGGACCGCAGTTGTTAATATCGGCAAACGTTTTGAAAGGCAGAAAGGCGACATGCTGGAAGGGTGTAAAAGATGACATTATTGCGGCTGGTGCCGAGTATATCGATGAGGAAGTGGTGGTTGACGGAAATCTGATAACAAGCCGCAGCCCCGACGATTTGCCCGCGTTTTGCGGAGAGATTTTTAAGATGCTGAAAAAATAATTTAAATGATTCTGAAACGCATTAATTTTGGGAGATAAAGATGGCAGTTGCAAAGGTAATTGAAATAAGTTCCGCTTCGGATAAAAGTTTCGAAGATGCTATCACTTGCGGGCTTGAGAGGGCATCAGAGACTATTAAAGATATTCGCGGTGCCTGGATTAAGGAGCAAAACGTAAGAGTGGAAAACAACAAGATAGTCGAGTACAGGGTGGATATGAAGGTCACTTTTGTTTTGCAGAATTAAGACTGGCGGAGTATCCTTAATTTATGCTGTTTAAATGGCTGCCATGGAAGTATGTAATACGCAGGCTGGCTATAAAGCATGGATTCATTGACCCGATATTGTTACTTTCCGCGTTTCGGCGGTTTGCACAGCCGGGCGATGTGAATGAACCCATCGAGCTGCTGCGAGCCGGTGCGGTTTTTCATGCTCGCGGGCTGATAAACAGCAGGGTGATTCAGCACAACCTCGACTGGATTTGGCCCTGGTGGGTCAATCAGCAGTTCGACCCGAACTCGTCGTCGTTTATTCCGACAGCTTTTTCGATTACACATATCAATCTTTCGAGTCGCAACTGGACGGCGGTCGGACTGCCGGGCCGTGACGAGCTTGCGGTTGTTGACCCTATGGGGCTGGTTATGCCGTTCTGGGACAGTTGGTCGGTGGACGCATGGCTGGTTAATGACGCCGGCGAGAAGGTGATAATTCCCGCCCGTTCAAAAGATTCGCAGCAGAGCCTTGAATATCAAAATCACCTCGCGATAACGACAAGAACGGAAAGTCAAAACGGCCGACTTGTTTCAAAAACCTTTGTCGAAGATGCTGACGGCTGTCTAATCTGTAAAACGCGATATGAAGGCTTTTTGAAAGAAGGCGGCTGGCTTGTGATATCCGTCAGACCCTGCAATCCGGAAGGCGTCAGCTTTATTCACAATATCAAAGCAGTGGATGGAAACTCGTTCGTTATCGACAAAAAACAATCCGTTAAATTCGATGCTCAACCGGATTATTCGACTCTTTCCGATTACCAAAAAGGCGACGCGGCTAATCAGCCTGTAAAGGCTCGAGCAGAAACAGATATTAAATCCGGCAGGGGGATGGCCTCGGCGGCGGCGTATTTCGGGCTGAACGCGGGGCAGGAGCTGAGTGTCGAAGTGGAGATACCTCTTAGCAAAAAGCAAAGCGGGAAGAATAGGGCCTTTGCGACATGGCCGGGGTTGATGCGGGACAAATGCGAGCTGAACGTGCCGGATGGAAAAATGAATCGGCTGTATGAAATTGCGCTGTGTTCGATACTTCTGCATAGTCCGAAGGAAGTTTGGGCGGGGCCTTACACGTATAAGCGGTTCTGGTTTCGTGATGCTGTGTTGATTTTGAACGCGATGATTTGCGCGGGGTTCATCGAGCAGGCCGAGACAGTCATCGACGGTTTTTTATCGCGGCAATGGGCGACGGGATATTTTCATTCGCAATACGGGGAATGGGATTCGAACGGTCAGGTGCTGTGGATAATGAACCGTTTTTGCAGGTTCACCAACCGCTCGCCTAAAGAGCAGTGGTTCAAACCCATAATCAAGGCGGCTAACTGGCTCATCAGAAAACGAATAACCGACGTGACATCCATTGTCGACGGATTGCTGCCGCCGGGCTTTAGCGCCGAGCATCTTGGCCCTAACGATTATTACTACTGGGATAATTTCTGGGCAGCGGCGGGTTTGCAGGCGGCGGCGGAGATGCTCAAAAATACCGAACATAAAAAGGATGCTGAAAAATTTACCGAGCAGGCAAATTCAATGCTCGGTTCAATCAGCGTAAGTCTGGTTAAACGTGAATCACAAATCGGTTCTGCGGCGATGCCTGCCTCGGCGTATCGCAGACTTGATTCGGCATCGGTTGGTTCGCTGGCGGCGGGTTATCCTTTGCAGTTATTCGAGCCTAATGACCGCAGAGTAATTGCGACGGCGGGTTATCTGCTGAATAATTGTATGGTTCGCAACGCGTTCTTTCACCAAATAAGTCATTCGGGCATAAATCCTTATCTTTCGCTGCATCTGGCGCAGGTGTTGATGATGGCAGGCGACAGGCGATTCGAAGGAATAGTCAAATCAATAGCCGAGCTTGCCTCGCCGACCGGTCAATGGCCCGAGGCGATTAACCCGCGCACCGGCGGCGGGTGCATGGGTGACGGTCAGCATATATGGGCCGCGGCTGAGTGGGTAATGATGATGCGCAACTGCATTGTATATGAAGAGGCAGAACACCTTGTTATCGGGGGCGGTATATTGGATGAATGGATGCGGCCGGGCAGTAAAATTTCGATAGGTCCGGCGTTGACATCGTTCGGAAAATTAAATGTAGATATTGAAGTTAAGCCCGAATCTGTTGAAGTTTCGTGGCAGGGCGAATGGTATAAAAAGCCTGAACAAATAATAATCCGTCTGCCGGGCTATCAGCCCTTTGCAGCAAGGGCGGATAAAGGTAAAGCGGCTTTGAAGCCGGGAGGAAATATATGAACATTTTAATGATGACTAACACTTATTTTCCCCAGGTCGGGGGCGTGAGCCGTTCGGTTAAGGAATTCAGTGACGAGTACCGCAAGCTCGGGCACAAGGTTTTAATCATCGCGCCGACGTACGAGGACGCTCCGGAAAAAGAAGACGACGTGATACGCGTTGCCGCCATACAGAATTTTAACGGCACGGATTTTTCGGTAATTCTGCCCGTGCCTCATTTACTTTCATCACAACTGGACGAATTCAGGCCGGACGTCGTACATTCTCATCATCCTTTTCTTATCGGCTCGACCGCTGTTCGCGTCGCCAGGCAGTATAATATTCCGCTTGTAACGACACATCACACTAAGTTCGAAGATTATATGCACTATATACCTGTTGAAATTTATCATGCAAAAGAGTTCGTTGTAAATTTAGCGACCGGCTATGAAAATCTTTGTGACTGCGTGATTGCACCGAGCAGCGGTATTGCCGATTCTCTCAGGCAAAGGGGCGTAGATTCGCCGATTGAGATAATACCAACGGGAGTACGGTTCGAAGAGTTTTCAAAGGGCAGCGGCACCGGTTTTCGAAAAAAACATAAGATTAAAAAAACACAATTTGTCATCGGGCACGTCGGCCGGCTCGAAAAGGAAAAGAATATAGAGTTCTTAATCCAATCGGTGGCCGAGTATCTGAAAAAAGATAAGAACATCATTTTTATGGTAGTCGGCGAAGGCTCTTATGAAGATACTATAAAGGAACATTTTAAGTCCGAGGGTTTATCGGAAAGGCTGCTGCTGACGGGCAGCTTGCAGGGCAAGGAGCTTGTAAACGCCTATCGCGCAATGGATGTGTTCGCGTTTTCATCTAAAAGCGAAACGCAGGGAATGGTTCTTTACGAATCGATGGCGGCGGGAACGCCGGTTATCGCAATTAAGGCCACGGGTGTTTCAGATGTTCTGGATGACGGCGAGAACGGCTATCTTGTCGAAGATGAACAAACCGAAGATTTTGTCGAGGCGCTGTCGAAGTATTTTTCTTTGAGCAAAGAAGAAAAAAGCAGGATGAGGAAGAACGCCAAAGAGACCGCCAAAAAGAATTCGATGAATAATTGCGCTAACAGGATTTTGGGGGTGTATGAAAAACTTGTTAATAAAAAGGAATTTCGCCATAAGGAAGATGACGCGCTCTGGCAGCGTGCGATGGAACAGATAAAGGCGGAGTGGGATATGCTTTCGAACGTCGTAAAATCAGCCGGTTCGGTACTAATCAGCGAGGATACGGAATAAGGATAACTGAATGTTAGACCGTTTCGGGACTTATATCAGGTTTGTTTTGCGGTACCTTGACAGAGCGGAATTTCTGGTTTCCGCTTTCGCTTTGCCTAAGAAGGAAATAAAGAAGGACCGCAGGGGGCTTATTATTATTCAAATTGACGCTCTTTCGCGAAAGCAGCTCGAAGCGGCGATGGCAAAAGGCAGGATTCCATTTCTTAAAAAACTGCTTGATAAAGAACGTTACCGTCTTCATACACATTATCCGGGTATGCCGTGCAGTACGGCGGCTGTGCAGGCGGAATTATTTTATGGTGTTAAGTCGGCTGTGCCAGCTTTCAGTTTTTACGATTACGAGTCTAAACGCGTATTTAAAATGTTTAATCCCAAAGACGCGCTGGAAATTGAAAGCCGACTGGAAAAACAAGGCAGGGGTTTGATGTCCGGCGGCAGCGCATATTCCAATATTTACAGCGGGGGGGCAGACGAAAGCCATTTCTGTATTTCTAAAATTGCCGAACCCGGCGTGTTCAGCAAGATGCCGAAGCTGGGATTTTTGCTTGCTTTGCTGCTTTACTCTTACAGTTTGCTGAGGACTTGTGCGCTGGTTGCTATCGAATTTGTTATCGCGGTATATGATTTTTTTGCCGGCGTCGCCGGCGGTCACGACTTCGCGAAGGAGTTGAAATTTATTCCTTCGCGAGTGGGAATGTGCATAGTGCTCCGGGAGCTGGTTACTATCGGCGTCAAGATTGATATCGCAAGGCGGATGCCGGTAATTCATTTGAACTTAATGGGCTATCACGAACAGTCGCATCGCCGCGGCGCCGAATCCCTGTTTGCACACTGGACTTTAAGGGGAATCGATGACGCGATTAAACGAATCTGGCAGGCGGCAAAAAGTTCAAAAGAGCTTGACTATGATATCTGGATTTATTCCGACCACGGCCAGGAGACGACTGTCCCTTATCAGAAAAAATTCGGAAAAATTGTTCAGCAGGCAGTCGAAGAAGCGTTCGGAGGGGTAATCGCTGATGGTTACGCTCCCTCGTCGCATTCGGATAAAAATAATTTCAGCAGGCGGTTGAGATTCAGCAAAAGCAACAAAATTAATAATGGAGGCGAAGTGTTGGAAGAATGCGGCTGCGCGGTTACGGCCATGGGACCGATGGGGAATATTTATCTGCCGGATTCGAAAACAGATATTGATAAAAAGGAACTGGCTCGCAAATTAATCGAAAACGCAGGGATACCATTGGTGTTTATTCCCGGCCAGGATGGACAAATACAAGTCGAAAAGCCCGAAGGCTCGTTCGTGCTGCCGAGGGACGGTGAGAAGATTTTTGACACGAGAATACCTTTCTGGCGACAAATTCTTGATGACTTTATCGAGGCATTACGCAAGCCTAACATCGGTGATTTAATTATATCCGGCTGGCAGGGGCCTTCTCAGCCTTATTATACGTTCGCGATGGAATTCGGGTCTCACGGCCG
>JBBABK010000113.1:0-6612 GCA_041657685.1 Phycisphaerae bacterium
CCAAAGGGCGTGTTCAGCCTCCCAAGGGTCAGAAAACGCCGTTTAAGCGGGACCTGATGGACTTGGCTACGAACAAGGCGTGGCTGATGATAGGCACTGCTACCATCTTGCAACTCATATTCCTTTGCATGCGAGGTGGAAGTACGATGTACTATTTTACGTATTTTGTAAAAGATCAGGAAATAACGTTGTTTGGAAAAGTTTTCGCTTTATCGTATTCAAAGCTGTTTTCTGCATTCACGATGTCCGGAACAATCTTTACGATAGTCGGGGCCATCCTGACAACGCGTATCAGTAAACTTTTCGGTAAATCAATGACTTATGCAGCTTTTTTGGGCATAGCCGGTATTTCTGCGGGGCTAATAATTTTCACAGGCCCAAAAGATATCACTCTTATATTTATTCTGAACATTATTGCATCGTTTTCGGTCGGACCCGTGTCGGTATTACAGTGGGCTATCTATACCGACGCAGCGGATTATTCAGAGTGGAAGAATGGGCGTCGTGCTACCGGACTTGTGATGTCTGCCTCGCTTTTCATGTTGAAGCTTGGGATAGCGCTTGGAGCGACGGCTAACGCATGGATACTGGCAGCTTATAGTTATCAGCCTAATCAAGAACAAACTGAGATGGGATTATTAGGCATACGTATGGTAATGACTGTTTACCCGGCCATTTTCGCTTTGCTTGGTATGGTATTAATGTTCTTCTACCCGCTGGGCAAGAAAGATATGGACCAGATAGAGCTCGATTTGGTTGAGCGTCGCAGACAGCGTGGCGAGCTTGACCCGGAAGTTGTTACAGATGAAGGTACAGTATAAAAAGGAGTTCGTGTGAAGTTTAATAATTCGGTTTTAAAAAGTATTTCGTTACTGATTGCGTTCTCGGCTGTTATTTGGGCGAGCGGTTGCGATTCGTCGCAGCCTGCGCTCAAAGACGCTTATAAAAATGATTTCCTGATGGGATGTGCGGTAAACAGGTTCCAGGTTTACGGAATGTCGCCAAAGGAAACTGCGATTGTTAAACAGCAGTTCGACAGCATTACGCCGGAAAACGACCTGAAATGGGAAAAGCTGTACGACGACGTCAACGGCTACCACTTCGAAGCGGCTGATAAATTTGTCGAGTTCGGCCAAAAGAATAATATGTTCATCGTGGGCCATACGCTCGTTTGGCATTACCAGACGCCGATGTCGATTTTCGTGGATGCGGACGGCAACGACGTTGACCGCGAGACTTTATTGAAGCGGATGAAAGACCATATCTTTACCGTGGTCGGCAGGTATAAAGGTAGAGTCAACGGCTGGGACGTTGTAAACGAAGCGCTCGACGCCAATGGAGTAATGCGCGAGACCAAATGGATGGAAATCATCGGTCCCGATTATATCGAAAAGGCGTTCGAATATGCACATCAGGCCGACCCGGATGCAGAGCTTTATTACAATGATTTCGATATGTGGAAGTCGAGTAAATTTCAGGGCGTAGTGCAGCTTGTCAATAATCTCAAGGCCAAAGGGCTTCGCATCGACGCAGTCGGGATGCAGGGGCATTGGGGCTTTAATTATCCGTTAGCGGATGAACTTGAGGCTGCTATCCAGGCTTATTCGCAGACAGGCGTTAAGGTGATGGTGACGGAGCTGGACATTTCGGTTTTACCGAATCTCTTTGAGGACGAAGGAGCTGATATTGCTGCGATGCGTGATATGCGGGAAGGCTATAACCTTTACCCTGACGGTTTGCCGGATGAAGTCGCGCAAAAGCAGGCGGCCCGTTACGCAGAGTTGTTCTCGATTTTTCACAAGCATGCTGGCAAAATCAGCCGGATTACCTTCTGGGGCGTTCAGGACGGAAACTCGTGGCGCAACAACTGGCCGGTAAGGGGATGTGCGGATTATCCTCTGCTGTTCGGCCGAGATTATCAGCCTAAGCCGGCTTTTTATGCGGTTATGAATGTAGTTAAAAGTGAAAATGAAAATAAATGCTGCGGCAGCAAAAAAAGCAACGAACAAGTTAAGACTGTGACAAAGAGCAAGTGCGGCTTATATAAGTGCAGCGGCAGTTCCGAAAACTGAAAAATTATCGATAGGAGTTCGTTCGGATGGTTAACATTCTCCGGTTTATATTTATTTTGTTATTGGTTTTACTAACGGGTTGTTCGATGGAACATAAGGAGAGGACCTTCAATAATCCGGTCATCCCCGGCACGTTTCCTGACCCCAGCATTTGCCGGGTTGGTGACGATTACTATGTAGTGAACAGCACATTTGAGTATTTTCCGGGCGTGCCTGTTATGCACAGTAAAGACCTCGTGAACTGGGAGATGATTGGCTACTGCCTGACCCGCAAGAGCCAGCTTAATCTCGACAAGATGCGCTCGTCCGGCGGCATATACGCACCGACAATTCGATATCACGGCGGCACGTTTTATATGATAACCACTGCCGTGGACAGTGGCGGCAATTTTTATGTCACCGCCAAAGACCCGGCAGGCCCGTGGTCCGAGCCGGTCTGGCTCGACAAAGTAGGAATGGACCCGTCACTGTTTTTCGATGATGACGGTACTATATATTACACTCGGCACGAAGGACAGAGCGATGGCTATGTTGCGCAGAGAACTCTCAATCTTGAGGCAGGTAAGCTCGAAGGCAAGTTGACAAATATATGGAATGGTACCGGCGGTATATGGGCCGAGGGGCCGCACCTTTACAAAATTAACGGCACATACTACCTGATGATTTCCGAGGGCGGGACGAGCTACGGTCATTGTGTCACAATCGCACGGAGCGATTCTCCGTGGGGGCCGTTCGAGTCAAACCCGGCCAATCCCATTCTTACGCATCGCAATCTCGAAGGCAATCCGATTCGTGCCGTAGGCCATGCGGATTTGGTTGATACGCCGGACGGCTGGTGGCTGGTTTGCCTTGCATTTCGGCCTCAGGGCGGAAATTTTCATCATATGGGACGCGAGACATTTCTGGCGCCGGTGGTCTTCGACGCGAACGGCTGGCCGGTCGTAAATGGTGATGGTACGATTCAGTTGACAATGAAGGCACCGAATCTCAAGCCGCACCCGTTCAAAGAAAAACCCGCGAGGGACAATTTCGATAAAAAAGAACTGGATTTGCAATGGAATTATCTGCGAAACCCAAAACAGGAAAATTACTCTCTTACAGAGCGGCCCGGTTTCCTAAGATTAATTGGTTCGCCGGTGACTCTCGACGACCAGGACACGCCGACTTTTGTCGGCAGGCGTCAAACTGATTTTAACTGCGTTGCTTCGACGCTGCTTGAGTTCGAGCCGAACAGTGAAAACGAAGAAGCCGGTCTGACCGCACGCACTTATGACGGATTTCATTATGATGTCGGTATCACGCTCAAAGACGGTAAGCGACAGGCTTTTTTGCGAAAGGTCTTGAGAAAAAAAATAACTGGCGATGTCAAGTATGTTGAAGTTGAACCGGGTCCGGTTATTTTGTCTATAACTGCGTCTCCGCTTTCATATGAATTTTCGGTTAAATCACCTGATGGCGAGCCGAAGGTTTTAGGCAAAGCGCAAACAAGAAATTTGTCCGTTGAGAAAATCGGATTTGATACGGGGATGTGTTTTACCGGCGTATTTTTCGGAATGTATGCGACCGGCAACGGGACTATGAGCACCGTGCCGGCCGATTTCGACTGGTTCGAATATATGGCCGAAAAGCAACAAACGAAGTAATGGGGTTATCGCGATTTCAGCGATGCTGCTATTCGACGGCAAATGTCTGAATTTCGCAAAACAGCCGAACTGTGTCTAATTTTAGCTTGACTGTGGCACTTTTTGGCGGTAGTATGCCACGTTCTGATTTTTAATTAGCTTGGATTCTAAGGAGATTATAGTGGCAGAGAAAAAAGACATTGAAATCGTAGCAGCAGGGCATACGTGTCTGGACCTGATTCCGGCATTTACCATCGAAGGTAAAGTTGACGAGATGACGGACGTGCTGGTGCCCGGCAAAATGATTAATATGGGCAAGTGCGTAGTCGTCGGCGGCGGGCCGGTGACAAATGCCGGCGTGTCGATTCGAAGGCTTGGAGTCAAGACCGAGCTTATCGGCAAAATCGGCGACGATGATTTCGGCAAGCAAATTCTTGCCTGGTACGAAGAACACGAAGGGCACTTCGAAGGCATCAAGCAGGTCAAAGGCGAATCGACATCATACACCATCGCGATTTGCATTCCCGGTATCGACCGCTTCTATTTGCATCACTGCGGCGCGAACGACACATTCGGCTATGACGATATGAACTTCGATCTGGTTGGTCGTTCCAAGCTGATGCTGTTCGGTTATCCGCCGTGGATGAAAAAGCTGTATGACAACACCGGCGCGGAACTGACAAAGATTCTCAAAAAGACAAAAGAACTCGGCACAACAACGGTACTGGACCTTTCGATTCCGGATGTGAACAGTGCAGCCGGCCAGGTCAACTGGAAAGCAATTCTCAAGAACTGGGTACCGCTGACTGATATTATGGTTCCCAGCGCCGAGGAAGTTTTCTTCTTCCTTTACAAAGACAAATTCCTCGAGATTAAAAAGAACCTCGGTTCGAAAGAGTGCGTGCTCGATTATATGACTGTCAAAGACGTGTCCATGCTCGGCAAGGACATTATCGATATGGGTACGGCCATTGCGATGGTCAAGTGCGGCCACAGAGGTTTGTATATCCGCACAGCAGGCAAGGAGAGACTCGCCAAATTAGGAGCGGCAGGCTGCGGCGACATCGAAAACTGGGCAGACCGTGAGCTGTGGTTCCCGGTTTACAAGGAAGACAAGTTCGTCGGTGCGCTCGGCTCGGGCGACTCGGCAATCGCCGGCTTCCTCTCTGCGTTCGTACGCGAGATGAGCATCGAGAACTGCCTGCGTTATGCCAACGCGGCCGGCAGTATGAACGTCACCGTGCCGGACGGTCTTACATGGAATAAGGGCTTCGATGAGCTGAAAAAGCGCATCGAAGGCGGCTGGGAAACGAAGGAACTTAAAATCGACGAACCCGGCTGGAAGCTCGAGAAGCAATTCTGGGTCGGGCTCAACAACAAGGGCAAGTGGGAATAAATGATGTCCCTTAATAATAACTGGTCGAAAATATAAACAGGAGATAAAGATGGCAAAAGCAAAAAAAGGCAAAAGTGCAAGAGATGCATTTGTCAGCAAGAAGCTGGCAAAGATGTCGCTGGAGGAAAAGGTCGGCCAGCTTTTAACATTCACCTGGCGCGGCACGATGCTGACTCCGAGCGGCGTCGAACAAATCACAAAACTGCATTGCGGCGGTCTTTGTCTTGAGCCGTACGCATTAGAGACGTGCAAAAATCTGTACTGGGGTAATTCGCAGGTCGATAAGACGTTCAAGAAGCCCAAGGATTACTTCGATATCGCGCACACATATTTTAACGGCAAGACGTTCGGCCTCAGTATCACACCGGGCGAATACACCGAGCGGCTCAATCAGCTTCAGAAAATCGCAATGGCCCGGCCGGCAGGTATTCCGCTGCATATGACGATTGATATGGAAGGCGACTTCAAAAATGATTATATGTCGGGCGGTATTCGGCAGTTCCCGCCGCCAATGGGCATGGCCGCTATCGGCGATCTTAAGACGACCTACAAAGTTGCCAACACGCTGGCCAAGGTGTGCAGCAATATGGGCGTGACTCAGTTTTATCATCCGGTTTGCGACTGCAACACGAATCCGAAGAACCCGGAAATCGGCGTCAGGTCGTTCAGTGACGACCCCGAAGTTTGTGCCGCCCACGTCGCGGCGACCGTTAAAGGTTATCAGGACGCCAACGTCGTAGCGACCGGCAAGCACTTCCCCGGCCGCGGCGCTTCAGGAACAGACGCTCACGACGTTCTCGAGATTCTCAAGTTGAGCAAGCAGAGAATGCATGATGTTGACCTGGTCCCGTTCAAATCCGCAATCGACGCCGGCTGTATGGCGATTATGACCGGCCATTCGGTTTACCCGTCTTATGACAGCAAATATCCGACCACACTTTCGTCAATTTTGCTGACCGACCTGCTAAAAGGCGAGCTTGGCTTTGACGGCGTTATCGTGTCGGACGCAATCGGTATGGCTGCCATTCTTAAGAAGTGGCCACTGCCGAAGGCCTGCGCAATGGCAATCAAGGCCGGCTGCGATACGATTCTGCTCAAGGCCGATGATGAGTCGAGAGCGCAATGCTTCTTTGGAATCAAACAGGCTGTCGAGAACGGTGACCTTTCCGAGGAAAGACTGAACGATGCAGTATCGCGTCTGCTTAAGATGAAATATGACCAGGGCCTGTTCCAGTCGGCCGGCAAGAACAGCGCCAAGAAGGCTCAGGATTATAATTTCAGCAAGCCGGTGGTCGATTTATCGATGGACGTTGCCAAAAAGGCACAGATTATCGTCCGCAACAACAAGGGCATCCTGCCGCTCAAGCCGAAACAGAAAATTCTGGTCATCGAGCAAAGGATTCCTTACGAATTCGTCGGCAAGGACCCATACAATCATACGCACATATTTTGCGAAGAGATGTACAAATACGCACAGGATTTAATTCTGGTCGATACGGGTTTTGCCGCGGTGCAGGATGAA
>JBBABK010000114.1:0-6563 GCA_041657685.1 Phycisphaerae bacterium
ACATCCGCTAGTGTCATTTGGTCGTATGCCATTAGACTACCCCCACCTGCGCCGCCTGCATATTTAGCTGTGTAGTTAGCCGCTGCATACCTGGCGCGGTTGCCATCATGCGCCTAGACTGCGTTGCGCTTAGGAATGCGGTTGCCATATCAGCGAGATTGACTATCTTCACGGGGATAGCTTCAGTAACTGGCTGCTGTTGTTTCTTCTTGCCGAATAGCCCGCCGAGTAGTCCGCCTACAGCTGCGCCTATCGGCCCGAATGCACTACCAATCATCGGTAGTAATCCAGCCGCTAGTTCACGCCCGCCGCCGCCGCTTGCTAGTGTGCCTATGCCTGCCGCTGCTGCGTTCATTAGGAAGTCGTTGCTGGTTAGCTGCGCGAAGCCCGTGCGGTTTCTGCGCGTTGCATCTTCGCCTGTGTATCCAGGCGTAGGGAATAGTATACCTTCACTACCCGCGTTGCCACCTGGCCCCACGCCGCTATCAATGTAACGCTGCCGCGCTTCTGCACTTGCGTTGTCCCAATACTCTTTTACCCGCGCATATTCTTCGTTCTCAAAGGGTCTCATCCCGCCCGCGTTACCGCCTAAGCCAACGCCTGATGCGATATATCGCTCCATGCCTGCTTGTGCTGCTAGTTGATACAATGCAGAAGTAGCCTCTATAGTGGCGGTCTTGAACTCATCTACCGCTGTTTCAGGCGCGGTGCGCATATCCACGTGAAGCCCTGCGCCTGCCTTGCGCGAGCGGATACCTAATGATTTAGCAATCCCTGAGTATTGCCCCTCTACTAGCAGGCTACCGCCAGCAGAACTCGCTGCCGCGTCAAGGTATTTAAGTGCTTCGCTTATGCCGCCTAGTTTTGCGGCAAGAGCGCGCAGGCTTGAGCCTGGAATATCAAATGCTCTGCCTGTTAGGTGAAGCGAATTAGGAACGCCGCCAACGGCTTTATTTACAGACGGGCTGCGATAAGTTGATGTTACATCTAGCTTTTGCCCCGTCGCGTCCTTGAATGCTTGCGCAAACGCCGCCATCAGCTTTTGCACGTCAGGCGTTAGCTTGGAGTAGCTTGCGCTCGCGTTGCTATTGGTGAACTTCACCATCTCTTGCATCAGAGCCTTAGCTACGCCTGTCGCTTCGCCGTAGCCCGCGCCCGTCCCCGTTCCCGTGCTATCTCCAGCACCAGGAATACCGCTTCTACCTGCGCCTAATGCGCTCATGTCGGTTGAAGCTCCCATGCCCATTAGAGCCTTCTGCCGCTTGTATAAGTCCTTTGCTAAGTCGCTCGCGTTCCCTATGCCGCCTGCATAGCCAGTCCCTGCGTTATAGCTTCCTATCGCGCCAAGTGACGCATCGGCTACGCCTTGCGCTGTGCCTACCCAATCAAAGAGCCTGCCTGACATTCGCTCTAGCAGTCTACCCACGCCCGCGATTGCAGACGCTATACCGCCAACAACCGAAGTCACTACCAGCATAAGCGTATCAAACACGGCGCGGATAGCATTAGCCATTTGCGCCGCGAGTAGCCCCACTTCGCCTACAACCTTCCCAACGCTGTAACCCCAATCAGCCCATGCCTTTGCGTTATCCTGTGTTGCATCGGTTACTGAAGGTAGCGTTAGATTAGCCGTATCTAGTAGTGCGGCCTTGAAGTTGTTTTTGATTAGCTCGTAGACGAACTTGATACTTTTCTTCTGCTCGTCTAGCGCGCGCTGTGTTGCGCCTGTGCTATCGGTAAACGCATCCATAGCCTTGATAGTTCCCGCTAGTCCCTGTTCGCCGCTTAGTAGCGCGGCGGCTGCGCGTGTTCCTCGTATTTCGGGGATTAGCTCTGCTAACTTCCCCGCGCTTCCGCCTGTGGCTTCTTGTAGCAATTTCAGCAGCCCTGGCAAGCCCTTAGCCTTCAGTAACGCCTCTCCGCTTTCATACCCAAACCGCTTTATCGCCGCCGCCATTTTATCCGAAGGCGCGATAGTGGCGCGCAATAGGTTAGATAGCCCCGTCATTGCTATCGGGGCTTCAAGCCCCTTCTTGGTCATCTCCGCGATTGCCGCGCCCACTTGTTCAAGTGGCACGCCTACCATTGCAGCGGACGAGTTCACCATGCCTATCGTGCTGGCAAGCTCCTCAAATGTGATAACGCCTTTATCTACTGTCTTGAATAGAATGTCGGCTACTTCATCGGCTGTATATGCGCTAGTGCCAAAGGCATTTAGCGAACCTGCTATTGCCTTCACCGCGATATTAGTAGAAGTCAATCCCGCCGATGCAGCCTTAGCAGAAGCCTTCAACACATTGAACGCATCCGCGCCCTCAAAGCCGCTTGACGCTATTTCGTATAAGCCCTTCGCTAATACATCCGCCGACTGTGGCACTATCCGGCTCAGGTCTATAATGGCTTTACTCCACTGCCGGAACTCCTTTTCGCCAACGCGCATAATGCTATTCACATTACGCATCGCAACGTCAAACTCCACTATCATATTGATAGCAGATTTTATTCCCTGGAAGCCGATATACGCGGCGTAAAGCCGCGTCACTGTCTTAGTGAGGGCTGCAAACGCGGTATTAGTCTTGCCCGCCTGAGCCGCGCCCGTCTTTAGCTTCGCCGTCATCAAGTCGCGCAGCTCTAATACTACTTCTAGGACTTTGGTATCTTCCGCCATTATCCCCCCCTCACCTTGAGGCTACGCGACGCTTGCCGCTTCTGGTTCTCCATATCCGCGTTGATACGCTCGTTCTCCGCGCGCGAGAACAGGGCTATGGCTTCACCTACATAAGCAGGCTGGTTATCCATAGCCCCGTCAAACGGCAAGTAGTGATTTTGATAGTTACCGAACATATCAGCAAGCTCAATCACAGTATCCGGTATCTCATCCCAGGGGCATCCGTAAACTCGCTCGCCGGATACCCCATAGTGCAAACGCTCTAGGCACTTTCGGGGGCAGGTGTAGCGTTCACGCTCGGTTCTGCCACAGGCGTTGCAGCCTTTATAACTGTCGGCGTGGACGAGTTGCCAGTAAAAGGGATTGCTTCCTTCTCCTCGGTTGTGAGCTTGGTCAGCGATGCTATCTCGTTGCCTATCGGGATTACATACTGCATAAGCGCGTCAATGGTATCAATGTTCAATACCTGCACCGCGCGTTCGCCGATTTTGATAGTCGTGAACTTCAGCTCAAACGGCTTGCCGGTGTCGGGGTCGTTCACGTTATCAACGCTGATAAGCCCAAGCTGAACGTAGCGAATGAATACCTGCATCGCCTGTCGCTCGTCCATTTCAAGCATCCCGTCCATAGCCCATAGCTGCTCAGTTGCGCGCAGCCCGCGAACTGATACGTCAATCGCTTCGCCGCCGCCAAGCGGCTCAACCTTCACGCGCTTTGTGTTAGCACGCCTACTTAGTAACATACCGAACTCCTTTAGGTAACAGTAATAGTCAATAAGCCTGTCGGATGCATCTTGCCCTCAAAGGCGTAGCCCAGCATCCCGTCTATATTGGTAAGGTCAGGCATTTGGTTAAGCGTGAACTTGAAGGCGAAGGTAAATATGCTCTTCGCTACATCGCCTACTGTGATAGCAGCCGTGATAATTGTGCGGTTAGTAACAAGCGAGTCAAAGTCAGCCGTTGCAAGCAGCGGGGCTTCAATTACGCCGCTGAAGGTTACATTGCGCTCAGGCAATACGGGCTTAGTAAAGCCAAACTGCTGCGCGATGCACGGACGAAGTAGCACTGTGTTCCTTAGGTCAATAGTCATATCCCTAACACATAGCGTAGTAATCGCGTCGCCGCCCGCGGGCGTAAAGCTGATAGTAGCGTTGTTGCCGAGAACGGTATCGCCCACGCTTTCAGTCACAGCCGGAGTAGTTTCAGGCGGGGCTGTAGCAACCAAGCCGCCGCCGTTCACGCCTGCAAACTCCCATTCCACCGTGCAAATGTCGTTAGCAGGGAAACGGAATACAGCGTTGCCCGCGCAGTCAGAGCCGCCGCCCACGTTTATGCCGTCAATGATAATCCCCAAGTCGCAGGGGAACAAGTCGCCCGCAGCCGAGCTGTCGTAGCTATGAATGTCGTGGAGCGCATAGACGTAGTTCGCGCCCGTGTTTCCATAGCCGTTGAAGCCTACTGCGTGATACAAGTCGCCGTCAGGCAGCGGGTCATCTACCGCGCTTGCAGCCGCGCGCCCGCGAAGCTCAGTGCCAAACTTCGCATCAAACCGCCTGCCTGCCAAGCGATGCTCATAGCGGTCAGCAAGCCCTGGGCGGCTCGGGTCTGGCAACATCACGTCGCTAATGTGCATCATTGGCTCATAAATGGAGCGAATGTAGGTAGACGCGCCACTAAAGCCGCTGCTTACCCTAATTGTAGAATACTCAAGAAGTCGGGGAACTGGCATTATTTAGCCTCCTGTTGTTTTAGCCGCTCATAGTGGCGAGCGAGATTAGCGTTTGTAGCATCCTCAATATCCCGATGGTTATCCGCGTATTCGGCTTCTACCTCCGTGAAGCATGGCGGTAGTTCTACCTTCGCAGTTCGCGCTTTCGCTAGAGCCTTCTCTATGCGCGCTTCACGCTCTGCGTCGGTTGCCTTCTTGCGTGTGTAAGTTCGTTTGGTTTTCGGTTCGTCCATTATATGTCGCTCCTTAGCCTAACATCGTATTCCCAAGCCATAAGGAATATCTCGCGGTCTTTGTCGTATATGTATGGCGGCGAGCCGTTCCTTAGCTTGCAGTAGATAGCCGTTGGCACTCCCGCGCCTGTCTTTACGCGCAGGTCTGCGTTTATCGTATCTAGTATGCCTTCCTCAATATCTCTACACGCCTTGCGGGTATGTGCATAGACCCAGATGTTAACTTTGTGGATACGGTCTACCGCCATAGTAACCCACCAGTCAGCGCGCATCCCGCCCTCAAACATCTGGACATAGGGCAAGTCATTAGTCACGCTTGATACCCAATCCTCGCTGTTGCGCGGGTATGTGCAGGTATTGCCAGCGGGAACTACCGCCATAGCTTCTACCTTCACTTGAAGCGCGTTCAGGAAGTTGTCCATCGCTTGAGACATTAGAAGCCAAAGTCCTTGAGTAGATTACTCACTAGCAGTTGTCCTTGATGCTTCACCGCGTTTGTAGCTATCTTGCGCGCCTTGTGATACTTGCCGCCGTCTTCATGCAGCACCGCATAGTTGAAACCGTCAGGGTATCTAGGGCTGGGGTCGGTTAGAGCCTCATCGCTGCGGATACCCAAGCGCACGAACGCCTCATTGCCGCGCTGCTCAGTGTCCATAAAGCCTTGATAGCTGCCTTGTAGCAAGCCCGAGATGCGCTGTAACCCGCTTGCGGGATAGTAGAACTCTTTAGCATCGCGCTCCATGTGTAACGCGGAGTTTTGGCAAGCCTTCAATATCTCCAGCTTGTTCGCTTCGCTTGCGTGGTTCACTACTGCGAATAGTGTCGCGCCTAGCTTCTCAAGCGAAACTGTTTGCTTGCTTGCCATTAGACAGGATAATCCGAGTATTCCCTGATTACTAATTGAACGCTGTCCGGTAGCCCTGAGTTGTAGCGCACATAGCCCGCGCCTTCTCCGCCGCGATTGATTGTGCTGATACCCAATCTCGCTCCGCCTTCGCGCCCTTGCATCCACATCATCGCCGCAAGCTCGCAGGTGGCATACTCAATATTCATTGGCACAGGCCAGCTCGCAGCCTCAGTTAGCGTATTCCAGTTGTTGTTATCAAAGCCGCTTTGGTATGTAATCTTGTAGCCTACGCCTTTACTCCATCCGCCGCGATAGGGGTCTTCCGGCGCATAGCCCGATAGCCCTACCTGCCACGCATTAGCCGCTAGAACCCACACAGCGCGCCCTCGTATCTCGTATGTAGCAGGGTCTATCACTTGCCCGCTATCGGCGAACTTTATCTGCGTGACGCTGTTCACGGGCCAGTTGCGCGGATAGTAATACTTCGCGCCCTTGCCGATAAAGAACTCATCGGTATTTGTCTTGAGCTGTATGTCGTGCTTGCAGCCGCGCTCTATCACAGCCGTCGCGCTCTTGAGGCAGTTCTTGAGTTGATTATCAAAGCTAGTGCCTGCGATGCTAAGAAACTCAGCGCCTTTCAATACCGATAAGCGTCCTAGTGCCATTAGGTATCATCCCCTTGTGGCTTGGCTTCATAGTACCTGCGGGCGGAGGCTGTCCCCAAAGCGGGGCTTCGGCAAGCCCAGGTATTCTCACAGCAGGCTCAGTTACCACTTCGTCGCTCGGCGGTCTACACATTTCACCTGCGGGCGGGTCGCCTAAGTGCGCGCTCTTGAAATGCCCGCAGTCGCCATACACATAGAAGGCGTAAGTAGGCTGCGCCGCTTCGGTAACAGGCAACACACGCATTGTTACCTTGACGTTATGCCGCTTGAGGTTGTTCGCATCTACCAAGTAGGTGATAGCTTTATCGCCAGGGCGAAAGCCGTCCCACGGCTGAAGAAACACTACCTCGCAGAGCTTAGTAGTGCCTGTCGCGCCGAGATTGCGGTCTTTACGCATCTCCGTTTCGGATACGGGCTTCACG
>JBBABK010000115.1:0-6563 GCA_041657685.1 Phycisphaerae bacterium
TATTGGCAGGTGCCGGCTGGTCATAAAAACGCGATAAAAGGCAAATGGCTCGAAGGGCCGGGGGAAGAACTTTTCGAGACGATGTATAAGCAGCTTCCTGAGGCGAACATTTTCGCCGAGGATTTGGGATATATAACAGATGATGTCAGAGAGGTTATCGCGAAATTCGAATTTCCGACGATGAGGGTGCTGCACTTTGCTTTCGACGGCGACCCCGCGGGCAATCCGCACATTCCGCACAACCACGTCAAAAACTGCATCGTATATACCGGTACGCACGATAATAACACAACCCAAGGGTGGTACAAAAAGGATGCCGACCGACAGCATAAAAAAAGACTGAACGAATATCTCGGCTTCAAATTGTCCTCTAAAAACGTAAATTGGCATCTTGTTCGTTTGGCTATGAGTTCCGTTGCGAATCTTTCGATAATTCCTATGCAGGATATTCTCGGCCTGCCGGAGCGCGCGCGAATGAATCACCCGGCTCGCAAAAAAGGTAACTGGCTGTGGCGAATGGAGCAGGGCAAACTCGATAACAAGCTCGCCGGGCAGTTGCGCCAGCTTGGCGAGACATACGCCAGAATATAAATCGAGAGGGATTATTCCTGCGGCTTAAAAACCAGCACCGCCAGCGGCGGCAATGTTATAGATAATGAAAAATCGAATTTGCCGTGGAATGAGACCGGTGACGCTTCTATTCCTCCTGTGTTGCCGTGGCCGCTTCCGCCGTATTCTTTGGCGTCGCTATTAAGAATTTCTTTCCAAAATCCTCCGACCGGCGCACCTATTATGTAATTATGATGGGGTGATGGGGTGAAATTGCATACAGCCGCCAATAGGTTATTGCCGGATTTATCCCGGCGGATAAAGCTGATTACACTTTTCTCCGCGTCCTGAAAATCAATCCATTCAAAGCCGCTGTTTTCAAAATCCAGCTCATATAAAGCAGGCTCATTTTTATACAGGTGATTTAAATCGCTAATCCAGCGGCTCAAATTTTCATTTAAATTATTCCGGAGTAAATCCCAGCTTAGGCTTTCGTTATGATTCCATTCTTTTTCCTGTCCGAATTCATCACCCATAAAGAGGAGCTTTTTACCGGGGTGCAGATACATATAACCGAACAGCGTACGCAGGTTGGCGAACCGCTGCCACTGGTCGCCGGGCATTTTTCCCAGTAACGAGCCTTTGCCGTGTACGACCTCATCATGCGATAGCGGCAGGATGAAATTCTCTGAAAACGCGTACCAAATCGAAAACGTCAGTTTGTCCTGGTGGTATTTTCGGTGAATGGGATCTTTGCCGAAATAATCGAGCGTGTCGTGCATCCAGCCCATATTCCATTTCATACTGAAACCCAGACCGCCGGCGTCGACGCCTCTGCTGACCATAGGCCAGGAAGTGGATTCCTCTGCTATGGTATAAATGCCTGGAAATTCTTTATGAACGGAAGTATTGAGCCTTTGCAGAAAATCTACCGCTTCGAGATTTTCCCTGCCGCCTTTAACATTTGGAATCCATTCGCCTTGCTTGCGCGAGTAGTCCAAATACAGCATCGAAGCTACCGCGTCTACTCTTATGCCGTCGGCGTGATATTTGTCGAGCCAGAAAAATGCGCTGCTGATTAAGAAGGAACGAACTTCATTCCTGCCGTAATTGAAAATCAAACTCTTCCAGTCGGGGTGAAAGCCCTTGCGCGGGTCGGCATGTTCGAAAAGATGCGTGCCGTCGAAATAGCCCAGTCCGTACTCGTCGGAGGGAAAATGGGACGGGACCCAGTCGAGTATGACACCGATGTCATTGCGATGCAGTTTTTCGATAAGCGACATAAAGTCCTGACAGTTGCCATACCTGTGGGACGGTGCGAAATAGCCCACCGTTTGATAGCCCCACGAACCGTAGAACGGATGCTCCATTACCGGCAGGAATTCGATGTGCGTAAACCCTTTTTCCTTCACATATTTTGTCAAATCGTCCGCGATTTCGCCGCAGCTTAGGATGCGTTCCGGCTGAGACGGGTCGCGCTTCCATGAGCCGAGATGAACTTCATAAACAGTGACTGGTTTTTCAAGGGGGTTCACCTGCCCGCGCTGATTTATCCAGTTATCGTCTTTCCATTTGTAATCGAGGCCCCATACGATTGAAGCGGTATTAGGCGGCAGCTCCCAGTAAAACGCGAACGGGTCGCCCTTATCTACCGCGTATCCGTTCAGCCGAGAGACGATGTGATATTTGTAAATTGTTCCCTGTCCGACGCCCGGCAAAAAACCTTCCCAGATTCCGGAACCGTCCGGGCGGACTTTCAGCGGATGCGTCTGTGTGTCCCAGTCGTTGAAATCACCGATTACGGAAACTCTCTCCGCGTTTGGCGCCCATACAGCAAAGAAAACACCTTTGCTACCCTGGTGTTCGACCAAGTGAGAGCCGAGTTTTTCATACAGCCGAAAATGAGTACCTTCTTTAAAAAGATAGATATCGTGGTCGGTTATCAGGCTGAATGTATTTATTACTTGTGTATCTTTGTTTCGCACAGGGCTAAATTTTCATTTTAATAACTGTAAAGTTCCTTTTATCGCTATAATCAGCCAGTCAGGCCTGTTGTTCAGTTCATAGCCCACCTCGTAAATTGCTTTTTCCAGCAGGAACGCATCGAGCAGCGTTCTGATATCTTTTGTATCCTTCGGTATCAACTCCGCATCGCCGACGGCGGCTAGGTACGAACCGAGGAATATCTTTGAAACGCAGCGGTACCACAAATCAGTCCATTGTCTCGAATCCTGCGAATCGGCGGTATGATTTCCGGGCCGAAGTATGGCAGAGCCGTACGCGGCATAATGAAACGAGCGCATCATACCCGCAACGTCGCGAAGGGCTGACTGCTTGAGCCTGCGTTCACTGAGTGAGCGAGCAGGCTCTCCTTCGAAATCGATAATTATAAAATCTTTGCCGGTATATAAGACCTGGCCAAGGTGATAATCACCATGAATACGAATCTTGAGACCCTGTATTTTACGGGCAGTAATATTTCTGAATCGTTCGAGAATTTTCTGTTTGGCGCTAAGTAATTGCCGCGCTTCATCGGCGACTTCATTTTTCAGGCCGCTTAGGCTGCTCTCAAGCTCGCCGAATACTTCGAGCGTCAGGGCGCGCATAGACTGATATACTGATTTTTGGTAAAGAATCGAAAACGGCTCCGGAGCCGTATCGTTGTTCTGCGATAATGACGCCAGCGCAAGATGAAGCTCTGCTGTGCGTTTACCCAGCAGGGAGACCATCTCGATATAAACAGGGCTGATTATATCCAGCAGCATTTGCGGTATGTCCTGCGGGTTACATTCGAAGTTCGAATTTGGCAGTTCGTCAATGTCACTGAGGTTTTCTTTTTGCGTGGCAGCCTGGGTGAGATAGCGGCTGAAAGAATCAAGGGTGTACGTCCACGCGTCGCCTTCGTTTGGCACAAATTCAAGGAGCAAACCGATAATCAAAGCGGCCGAATCTTTTCTCTGCCATTCCAGCGAGCCGACATAAGCGGGGAAATTCGTAAAATGTGTATATTCCGTCAGGTTCTTTGAAATTTCCGCGTCAGGATTTATACCGCCTTCCACCCGACGATAAAGTTTTAAGAAATAAGAGTCACCGTATAATATCGAGGTGTTGCTTTGTTCGCCTTTGAGAACTTTCGAATCCTGAGCGGATTTTTTATCTTTGCCCGCAGTTATTTTTCGATATTTCCTGCTTCGGTTACAAACGAGCCTGTTTTGGCCGCTTCTGATATTCTGTCCCCTGGTGATTATTCCAAGCAGGTAATTACGAAATTGCTCATCATAAGCGGCGTCATAAATTATTCCTTCGCCTTCATTCAGCACGGCCTGGCAGATAATACTTTGCTGTTCGTGATTCAGGATTTCAATCGACTTCGGTCGGGCAGCAAAAGAGACGGCGAGTAAATACGTTTCATATTGTCCGCCCGGGTAAGAGACATTTACCGCAAGCAGGTGCGAACAGCCGCTGCCTGTTGATACGGTTATGCATTCTTTTATATTGGCCGCGCGCAGCTGTTTGCCTTTTCCGCCCGGCCGGCGGTTTTTTTCAAGATACCGGACAATTGTTTTTTCAAGTTGAGAACGAAAATCATCCTGAGTTATATCTTTCCAGCTTGCGTTAGTTTTTAATCGCGGCGTCTGGTCGGCCGTCACCAGCGGCTGCGTCTGCTGCTTATGTAATATAAACCAGTAGGTATTGTGCGGCCCCAGCGTCAGTACATAGGGCTGGTCGGTTATGCCGGGGAATTTGTGGCCGCCGAATACCTCTTCCGGGATGAGCGCGTTATATTTTGCGAGGTTAAGATGAACAACCTGGCAGAAGCGTGAAAGGTTCGCTACAACAAGAATGTTCTGGTCCTCATAGCTTCTGATAAAACTCAAAACTCCGGCGTTATCCGAAGTAATAAATTCAATGCTGCCTCTGCCGAACGCCTTGAACCGGTTGCGCATTGCTATCAGCCTTCGCATAAACCACAGCAGCGAAGACGAATTGTACATCTGGTTTTCGACGTTGACGGCTGTGTAGTGGTATTGAAGGTCTATAACCACCGGCAGAAAAAGCTGCTGCGGGTCAGCTTTTGAAAAGCCCGCGTTTCTGTCCGGACTCCACTGCATCGGCGTGCGAACACCGTCCCTGTCGCCCAGATAATAGTTATCGCCCATCCCGATTTCGTCGCCGTAATAAAGGACGGGCGTACCCGGCAGAGAAAACAGCAGGAAGTTCATAAGCTCTATTTTCGTCCTGGCGTTATCGAGCAGGGGAGCAAGCCGGCGTCTTATGCCGAGGTTTATTCGAGTCTTGGGGTCCTGAGCGTATGCGCGGTACATATAATCACGCTCTTCGTCGGTGACCATTTCGAGCGTCAACTCATCGTGATTCCGCAGGAACATCGTCCACTGGCAGTCCGCGGGGATGTCCATACTCTGTTCGAGCATATTTACGATGGGAAAGCGATTTTCCATCTGAAGGGACATAAACAGGCGTGGCATAACCGGAAAATGAAAAGCCATATGGCACTCGTCACCGTTGCCGAAATAATCAGCCGCGTCTTCGGGCCATTGGTTCGCCTCGGCAAGGAGCATCTTATCCTGGTATTTGCTGTCAACGTGAGCGCGCAGCTCTTTGAGGAAATTATGTGTTTCCGGAAGATTCTCGCAGTTAGTTCCTTCACGTTCGAACAGATACGGAACGGCGTCGAGCCGCAGGCCGTCCACTCCCATATCCAGCCAGAAATCGAGCACACGAAGAATCTGTTTGCGGACACTCGGATTATCGAAGTTCAAATCCGGCTGGTGACTGTAAAAGCGGTGCCAGTAATAAGCCTGTGCCGTTTGGTCCCACGACCAGTTGGACTGCTCGAAATCTTTGAAGATAATCCTCGCTTCTTTGTATTTATCCGGAGTTCGACTCCATACGTAATAATCGCGCCAGGGCGAACCTTCCTTGGCTTTGCGGGCACGCTGAAACCATTTGTGCTGGTCCGATGTGTGATTGATTACCAGTTCGGTTATTACCCGAATGTTGCGTTTATGAGCCTCGCGCAGAAATTTGCGGAAATCGCCGAGCGTTCCGAAATCTTTATTAACGCTGAAATAATCCGCGATATCATAACCGTCGTCCCTGAGCGGCGAGGGATAAAACGGCAGCAGCCATATCGCCGTGACGCCAAACGCCTGCAGGTAATCCAGCTTTTGTATCAGGCCTTCGAAATCACCGATGCCGTCGCCGTTTGCGTCATTAAAGGATTTGACGTGCAATTCATAGATGACGGCATCTTTATACCACAGTGGTTCGATATTTCTGTTTTCCTTATTAACCAAGTGGACGACTCCTAATAATAAGCAATGCTGCTGTTTTGGCATTCGCCGAGAACGATGTTTTTGCTAACTTTATTTTGGTGCTTTACTTACAATTCAATAATATGCGCAATCATGGTAACATACTAATAAGCAATTTTCTAATGTCTATTTAAGTAATCTCCTTATAAATTATTCGAATTGATTTTTGAAGAAGAAGATGAATAATTATTGAAAATATAAAGGAAGGTAAGCGTTTATGCCAAAGACTAAGATAATAGCGACGCTGGGACCGGCCAGCAGTAATCAAACCGTTCTGCGAAAGATGTTCAACAGCGGGCTGGATATTGTCCGGCTTAATTTCTCGCACGGTAGCCGGGACGAGCACATCCGCGTTGCGCAAATTGTACGCAGTCTTAATAAAAAGATGAAAAGAGCCGTCAGGATTATGCAGGATTTAGAAGGCTACCGTATTCGTGTTGGAAAACTAAAACAGCCGGTGAAATTAAAAAAAGGAAAAGAAATATATTTCACTCAGGAAGATATCATAGGCAGCGAGAAAGAAATACCATTTGATTACCGTGGAAAGCTGTCAGCCATAAAGCCGGGCAATCGAATTTATGCTGATGACGGGAGGATTGTGTTCGAAGTTAAATCTGTCGAACGGAAAAGGCTAAAAACAAAAATACTGACCGATGGACAACTCGAAAAGCATAAAGG
>JBBABK010000116.1:0-5383 GCA_041657685.1 Phycisphaerae bacterium
CTGCAGCAGCAGTCGCCGCCGGTATGCTTCAATATTTATTACGACGCCGGCACAGGCCAAATCGATTATCAAAATCCGCTCGCGCAAATCGAATACCAGGGCAGAATTTTTTACACATTTACCAGCTACTCTTTTGCAGCCGGCAAATACCTGTTCGCGCTCAGAGCGCAGGACCAAAACAATATCGAAGGAGCGCCAAAACTAATTCCCGTTGACCTGAACGCCGTCTTTGAAACGACTATCCAATATTACGCATTGAGCATCTAATATGTCAAACCGAATTGATTTATTCCATCCCGACAAACCCGACCTCGTTCTTGCCGCTAATGCCGCGGTTGTTTTCCTCGACGGCTGTTTGTGCAGCAACCTTGAGGTAATAGAAATTACCCGCGCCGCTTACCCTGATTTCAGTTCCGCTCGGTTTGCCTATAATCCAAATGATAACCAATCCGCACAGCTTTACCCCGGCGCTTCAATCTGCATCGCACAGCATTACAACGCCTCGCAGCCCTCGGTCACAATTGACACACTGCCGCTCTTCGTCGGCCAAATCGAATCAATCGAAACCAATTTTACCGACGATGGCGAAATTATCGAAATCCTCGCGCGGGATTACAGCTCGATTTTGCAGCGAACTATAATCGCGGGCTGTTTCGCAGCCGACATCGACAACAGCGTCAAATTCCTCATCGGTTCAGAACTAATTTTCAATAATAACAATTTGCCCAATGCCGTCGCTGCTCCCGCTGATTTCAACGGCATCATTTCCAAAATCTTCGCCGCTGATTTATCATCCGCACAATTTTGGACGTACGCCGAAATCATCAACTACCTGCTTGCTGTTTACGTCACGCAGCGAGGATTGATAAAACCGTCTCTGGAATTCCTCTCGGCTCTTACCGAAAACAAAATCGCCGATGAGCTTGACCTGGCCGACCTCGATTTACTGGATGCTCTGCACAAGTGCAGCCAATACGCGGGGCTGAATTTCAGGTTCACACCCTTAAGTACTCCAACAGAATCCGCGCAGGCAATCGAATTTTATAAACCCGAAGCTGTGCGAAAGGTCGAAATCGAGTTACAAAGCGCTGGCGAGCAATTGAATATCTCGCGCACGAATATAGCAGCCTATTCGAGCAAACAAAACTATTGGCCCGTGACACATCGCTGTATCGGCATCGGCGATTTGAAAACCTTCGAAGCGACCTTCGAACTTATAAAAGCGTGGGACCCCGCGAAGGAAAGCGTCAATTTCGACCTGTTCAGCCCGTCAACCAATCCCGATTTTTATCAGGTTCGCGACGTCTTTAGAAAATGGTGCCTCAACGAGACGGGCCGGTACACCGCCGAGCCATACAACAGGGGAGCCGTTTATGATTTTTCAAAAATCTTCGCGACGCCAAATTACATCAGCAAAGCCCGCCGCTTTTATCCCGCGCTGACCTCCGACACATCAGGCGATTCGCTCGGCTATTATCTCGAAGTTTCATACGACGCCGGCCAAAGCTGGACGCCGTATCCCGATTCGTTCGACAACCTGCTCGACGAGTGCGGCATCTGGCTTGCCGATGATGCGCTCGATACGGATTTATTGAACGCGATTCTCAACGGCACTTTGAAATTACAAATCACCTGCTCGGTTATCAGCGACGAACCGCTGTGCTGCGAAATTGCCGACGGCCCGCTCGGCTCAGCCGCACCCGTTGTCGATTTTTATCTCCGCGAGCCGAGCCGATTCAAATATAAAAAAGTCACCGGCAAGAGCATTTTTTATAATTCGACCAATCCATCGCTCGGCCAGCCTGCCGAAGCTGACGATACCGATGCTCTTTATGAGCGACTGCGAAATTGGGCCGGGTCAAAGTCTGAGGTAATCGAGACCGTCGATTTGCAGACACCGTACCTGGCCCTTCATTTCTTGCCCGGCGACCGTCTCGTCACCGCGCCGCAAAGCCGTGACGTAATCAATCTGCACAGCGACAACCGCAGCACAGCGAACATCGAGCGGGTCAAAATGGATTTTGTAAACCAGCGCACCGAACTGAAAATCACCCGCCGAAGAATCAGGCAATTATGAAAGATTAACTATATTTGACGCGGATGAGAAAAATGTTTAACTTAAAGCGAATCGGAGAATATAAGTGCCGCAAGCCAAAAATATAACAATTTATACGATAGGACATTCAAACCATCCGGCTGAGCATTTTATTGAATTGCTCAAAGAGCACAAAATTGAACTTGTTATCGATGTCCGCTCCTCTCCCCACAGCCGTTATTGTCCGCAGTTCAACAAAAACGCTTTAGCTCAAACTTTGCAGCTTGCGGGCATAGAGTATAAATTTCTCGGCTCCGAACTTGGCGGCAGACCCGACGACTCTGCGTTATTTACAGACAATAAAGTTGATTTTGCATTGCTCGCGCAGCAGCCGGCTTTTCTCGCCGCGATAGAAGATGTTATCAAACTCTCAGCCGAGAAAAAAGTTGCCCTGATGTGTTCCGAAAAAGACCCGCTGAAATGTCACCGGACAATTCTGATAAGCCGCCATCTAAAAAACGAAGATGTAAACGTTCTACACATACTTAGCGACGCGTCATTAATCAGTCAGGCAGATATAGAGCAGTCTCTTATCGAGCTTCACAAACTTAATGATATGTACAACTCCCGCGATGATATCCTCAATCTTGCTTACGACCTTCAGACCAAACGCATATCTTAGAAATCAAACGCATAACTGATTTTCGTTTTTTGCTTGCATTTTAATTTTTAAATTTTTATTTTTTATGTCCGACCCGAACAAATCCTGGCATTTGAACAGACAAATCAACCTCTCGACTCTCGTTCAGCTCGTCCTGCTGGCCGGCCTGATACTCACAAGCTGGGTCAATCTCCAGCGCCAGCTCGACCTGCTCCAGCACGACGTCACGCAACTGCTCAATTGCCAGAAAGAATTACAATCCAAATTCGAAACCCTTTCCGAAAGAAGCATCTCATACGAATACCGCCTCCAGGCTATGGAAAAAAAGAGTAATGCTTATGAATAGACCAATAAATACAAAAGAATTGAAAGAATTAGTTCTTGATGTTATTTGCCCCTCAGGAATATGGCAGTTAAGTCAAGATATTGAGCTATTACTCAATCGACATCTTAAAAAGCTGCCGAGCGGTGATGTTACCGACCAAGAAGCTCGTTTTCCCACGACAAAACAAGGGATACATGTTTATTTGGACAAATTTTTTACTCGTCATTATTTTCAGTTGCAGAACAGTTTGATAGATTATTTCGTTTCAGATGATTTTTTAGAAAAAGTGTTAAATGGTCGATTAACAATTCTTGACATTGGATGTGGCCCAGCTGTTTTCTCAATTGCTGCTACCGAGATGCTTAATTCGTTAATATCAATTATGACAGAAACGGGCCTATTATCTCATCGCAAAAAAGTAGAATTGACATACGTTCTCAACGATATATCGCCGATTTGTCTTGGCACTGCAAAACAGATGCTGAATGATTATTTTGAAATTGGTAGAAACATGCACAGCATAATACCCAAAGTTATATTGGGGATTGATAGAGGTTTTCCTTTAAATCTAAAACAACTTGGTAGAATAGCGCAAAACTATGGTTCATTTGATATAATTTCCCTGGCATATGTGATAATTCCGCTTGTTGAGCAAAGTAATATTTCTGGGGTGGCTGATAACATATTCTTGCTTGAAAATCTTTGCAGCGAGAGTGGAAGAGTTACAATACTTGTGTGCAAATTCATAGAAAATATTATACGAAGATTGGGCAGGATTGTTAAAGTGCCTGTTCGGCAAATGGAATATACCCAGAGAGTTTATTCGTCTGAAAATACGAATGAAACATTTACCTATTTATACTACGAATCGGTGTATAAGCCCCGTGTTAAATTTTATGCCAAAAGACTTTATGATTCTTTACCAAACCAGGCAGTTGCATTTGCCGAAATCACATCGGCTGCTTAAGGCCTGCCAGATTTGAGGCGTCTCGCGGCAAAGGCTTATCGAGACCTCTTTATCGTATTGGCGAATGGTATCAACAACAAATTTATAAAATTCTATTCGGTCTTGCGGATTGTAGCGAATTTTAAAATCCGCTCCTCTTTCGGAGGCAGTGAATTGGAACATCTTTTTAACACTGGTGCCGTAAGCAGCTTGGGCAAGTTGTGGATGCCCCGGCAGCAGCCGGAGCATTCCAAGCGTAATATTTTCGGGTTGCGTATGTTTGAAAATCATATCAATCAATTCAGCGTATCCCGCCCGCCAGTCGGGATAAAGTATGCCGGGGTCGATACGAAACCTGATTCGATAACCGTGTTTCTGGCACGCTTTGGCCGCGGCTATTCGCTCATTAAGACCTGCTGTTCCTTTTTCAAAATATTTGACGTTATGCTCGCAATTGAGACTCCACGAAACCACGGTGCGGTCATTCGGTTCGAGCGAAAGAAGATTTTCAACGTTGCTGCTCTTGGTTAGCAGCATCAGATAGCCGTTTGACAAGCTGCCGAAAAACGGCACAAGCATTTGAGACAGGCCGGTGATATGGTCAAGAGCAAGACTGTCCTGCATCTCGCCCATATTGAAACTAATAAAGCCGCTGTTTTGTTTTAGAGCTTTTCGTATCTGGCTGAACATAAGGTCATAATTGATGTTGATTTTTATGAAGGGAGAATACTTGCGATAAACAAATGCGAGATAGCAGTAAGCACAATAATATGGACATCCGTTGGAAATCGGCACCAGCTTATGATAAGGAAGGCATCGCACGTTTTCACCCGGTTGGCCGTCGAACCGATTGACGAACTGCTGCGTCTGCCCAATCATTAATATCCGCTTGCCCGCGACCAGTGCTTTACCGGCGCATATTGCCTCCGGGATATATCGCTGCTGCTCGATTATTTTGACACTGGCACAAGGAAAAAGATTTAATATCCGCTGTGCCTCCGGCTCATCCGCGACCTTGCGCCACAGTAAAATCGTTTCTGGTTTGAACTGTCTCGCTGTATCCATATTCGATTTGGCAATATATCAAAATCTGTCCTCTTGTACTACTTTTTAGGAGAACTACAATGAAAACAAAAAATACGCTAGCCGCAATCGCATTAACACTTGTCGTCGCGTTTGTTTTTCTCGCCGGCTGCGACTCGCTGCGTTTTGCGCCGTCCGAGAACCAGAAGAAAAACGCCTACCTCCACGAACGCGCGACGATGTTCGCAGCGCAGCAGGCCAAAGACGAATCCGCTTCGCAGCAGCTCCAGGCCCTCACCGAATTATCGCACCTGCAGAGCGGCTCATACACCGCATACTTCGGCCTGCCCGTCGAGCTGCCTTCCGCCTACACCGCGCAGGACATATTGGCCC
>JBBABK010000116.1:5393-6548 GCA_041657685.1 Phycisphaerae bacterium
TCGTCGAGTCCGCCCAGAGACCCGACCCGTGGGACACAGCCGATGCGTTGCTGGATTTGGGAATCGGTTTGAGCGCAATCCTCGGCGGCGTTTACGGCACCAAGGCCGTCAAATTCCTGCAGGACGCCAAGGCCAAGTCACAGGCTTTAAAAGAGGTGATTAAAAATAACGAACTGTTCAAGTCCAAGAACCCCGCCTCCGCTGACGCCTTCAAAAACGCCCAGCAGAACCAGTCCCCCGAAACCAAAATCCTCGTCACGGAAATGAAAAATTAGCGCATAAAAAAAGGCCGGTGAACCCCGGCCTTTTCAATGTCATCTTTTTCCAAAAATTATCTTTTTCTGCGAAGAACCGCCATCGCGCCGAGCCCGAGAAAACAAATGGTCATAGGCTCGGGAGTCATAACTACCTGCATGAATTGGTCACGTCCGCGGCCATCGGTCTGGCCGCCGTTGGTGTAAGAATCTCCATCCAGATATGGGTTGGGTACGGAGCCGCCGCGCATCCAGGCGAGGGTACTTCCATTGGTCGTAATCTCAAATGCGTAGGTATTGCCAGCGGTAAGCAGTGCTTCCTCAAGCCCCTGGAAATCAAATTCGAACACTTTCATGGTAGACGTGGACAAATCACTCGAGTTCCACACAAGGCTGCTTCCAGAGCCAAGCATATTGCCGCCGATGATAAGACCGGTGTAATTGCTCGGAATGGTCGTCTGAACACCCAGATTATAGAGCCGCAGTTCATAGCTGCGATCCGTTCTTCCGGTGATGTAGACAAAAATTTTGTCGAGATTTCCACTTTCAACAGCTTTGAAGGTTTGTCCCAGGTAAGTACTTCCATTCTGTGGTGTAAAAGAAGTCACACCAGGATCGCATGTAATTATATCAGCAGTGCTGGGCCAACTGCTGAGACCGACGTCAAGTGCCGAACATGGCACCACTGCCATAAGGACAAATGCTAAAGCAATTAACCATTTTCTCATCATCATCTCCTCTTCTGATAACAAAAAATTCTCACGCCGGAGGCCAAACAGCAAGTTCCGGCCGATTTACTCTAAGCCTAATCTTATCGCTAATCATCTCATGATGTCAAGTCAGATTGGGCTTGTACATAGTTGAATTATTGCAAGATTGCCATAGTCGGTTAAGGCATAAC
>JBBABK010000117.1:0-6525 GCA_041657685.1 Phycisphaerae bacterium
TCAGCCATTCAGTTTTAACTTTCTTAGTGCCTTTGGCCCTTTGAAACTTTGCACCTTTCATTGATTCCTTAGTGTCTTAGTGTTCAAACATCCAACGGCCTTAATCCCGTCCAATAGCGCCCTTGCTTTTGTTATCGTCTCTTCGTATTCCGCGCTCGGCTCGGAATCCGCGACAATCCCGCCGCCGACCTGCACGTACGCCTTTTGCCCGCTGATAATAACCGTTCTAATCGCGATATTCAAACAAACACTTCCGTCAACGCCCACATACCCAATCGAGCCTGTATAAACGCCTCTCTGCGTCGGCTCCGTTTCATCGATTATATTCATAGCGCTGACCTTCGGCGCGCCTGTAATCGACCCGCCCGGAAACATCGCCTTTAATATATCGCAAAACTTCACTCCCCGCCGCAACTGTCCGCCGACCGTCGCCACCGCGTGAAAAACCGTTGGATAAACCTCAATCGTCCTGCCCTGCACAACCCGCCGCGTGCCGTACTCGCAGACCTTCACAAGGTCGTTGCGCTCGAGGTCGATTATCATATTAAGCTCCGCCTGTTCTTTTTCGCTCTCGGCCAGCTCCCTGTAATTCCTTTCATTGGCCGTGATGTTTTCATCACTAATTGGCTCGAACCTCCGCCGTGTCCCCTTAATCGGCTTGGTGCTTATCCAATTATCCGCAACAGTAATGAACATCTCAGGCGATGCGCTCACTATCGCAAATTCATCACTGGATAAAAATGCAGAATACCCGCACGGATTATGCCTGTTCTGCCAGTGAAATAATTCCACGGGCCTGGCCGTATAATCGCAGCAGAACCGCTGCGAAAAATTCACCTGGTAAACATCCCCGTCGCAAATTAACCGCTTAATCCTCTCGACCGCTTCGAGATAATACCCCCTCGTCATATTGCACTCGACAGAATCAGCCTCTATATCCACCGCAATTCTTTCCCGCACTTTGGAAATTTTAATTTGCGATGCCTGCTCTAAAACACCTTCCAGCTCGTCGATTTTTTCTTCTCCGCTTTGCGAATCACCATCGATTTCCAGCGCAATCAGCCAGAAATGATTTTGCTTGTGGTCGTAGCAAATCACCTTGTCATAAAACCCCAGCCGAACTAAAGGCATCTTCAAATCATCGACCGCCCTGCCCGCTATCCGCTCGATGCACCCGCCCAGCTCATAAGAAAAATATCCCGCCCATCCGCCTAAAAAAATCCCCGCCGGCAAACCGCCAATGTCATTTTGAACACCAGGCCGCATCGCTGCTTCTGCATCGGTTAGCCCTGCCGCTCGCGGCAGGGGCACTTCGTCTATATTTTTTAATTTGTATTTATCAATCGTCCCCTGCAATTTACCGAAAGGCTCTTCGCAATCGGTTTTTAATTCTAAAATCTCCCTCGGCTCACACATCCAGTAACTAAAACCGTCCGCATCGCCTTTGGCCTTATTGCCCCCCAGTATAACAGTCTCAGCCCTTTTGGAAAAAACCTCATTCAGCGAATCAAGACCGAAACCCGCTTCAATCTTCCTGTAATGCACCCCGCACAAAACCACTTTATCACTTTTTATCGCCGCCGCTGTACTCACTGCAATTTTCCTTTGCTCGCGTTTAGCAGTCGCCGGGACGGCGACTTTTTTTTCTGTGAACTCTGTGCTCTCTGTGGCTATATAATTATTCTTTTTCTGTGGCCAATTTAATTTGTTCGATGATTTTTACGCTGCTGCTTGTCCCGATTCGTTCCGCCCCGGCTTCGATAAGTTCAATAGCCTGACTGGCCGTTCGTATTCCTCCCGCCGCTTTGACCTTGCAGTTCGGCGCGTACTGCTTCATCAGTTTAACGTCCTCGACCGTCGCCCCGCCCGCAGAGTTCATACCCGTACTGGTCTTTACAAAATCAACACCGCACCTATCCGCAATCCTGCACGCGAAAATCTTCTGCTCGTTGGTAAGCGCCGCCGCTTCGATAATAACCTTCAATGTAATATCTTTGCAGACCTGGCGCATACCCATCAATTCTTTCGATAAATATTTTTCATCACCTTCGATAATCGCCGCCAAATCCGCGACCATATCGACCTCATCCGCTCCATCCGCAATCGCCTGCATTGCCGATGCGACTTTTATTTCCGTCGAGTCTCCGCCCAAAGGCAGCGACACCACCCCGCCGACCTTCACTTTGGAACCGCTTAACAATTCCGCCGCCAATTTTATCCACCGGTTCTGAATCGACACGCACGCAAAGCCGTACCGCACCGCCTCATCGCACAGCCGCTTTATATCATCGCTCGTCGCCGTCGCCTTTAACAGCGTATGGTCGATGCACCCCGCCATTTTTCCCGCCGTAATTTCCATCATCCGAATTACCTTTTCCTACCTGATTAAATCTTAAAAACCCAACCATCAAGAGCCTAAGTCCAAAAAACAGTTCATAAGTATATGCTTATATGCTTATATACTTTTACGTCACTGCCGTTATTTAATTTTAAATTTTAAACCTTGGTTATTCGTTTTTAGTTTTTAGTTTTCTTAGCGCCTTAGGGACTTCGCGGCAAATCCTCTGTTACTAACCCACATATCCTCTACTCTTAAAAAACTCAATCGCCTGCCCAATGTCACCGAACACCCTGTTCGCCGTCTGCGTCACAAAAACCGAAGGCTTATGCTGCGACTGCCAAATCACATAAACCTCCTTGGCCGCTTCGTGCGCGTGCTGCAGTTCCCGCTCGACCCCGCTCGATATCGCCGCCCTGCCGTCAGGCAGAGCCGGTATGAAACTGATAATCATATCCGACTGGTCAATCAGCAGAAAATCCCGCGCGTAAATCTGGCTGTTAATATCCCGCTCAATCTGCAATACCTCCTGCAAATCCAGCCGATATTTCCCGCCCGCCAGTTCCACCTCCACAAAATCCGCACCCGCCTCCTTCGCCCGGTGTGCCTTTATCGGCAGATACGATTCCTCCAAATCCGCAGGGTCGAAACTTACAAAATATTTTTTCATCTCCCTGCGAAACTTATCAATCATTTCTTTCGCCTGCGATTCCTCGGCTACGTGCGTCATCGGAAAACTCAGATACGCTTTTTTACGCTCCCGCTCGAACATCAGTTGATAAAACGTTTCAATCGTCTCGGTTTCCGCTCCGCGAGCCATACAGTAAAACGCGATATTATCACCCACCCCGCGACACAGCATCTCCGTGCCGATAATTTCCTCCTCCCGCCACACAATTAAATCCTTGAGCGTATGTCGAATCTCGTGCTCACGTTCCAGCCGATGATGCAGCAATGTCACTCCGTCAATCAGATTGATATACATATCCGCGCCGAGTTCCCGCATCTGGTCGAAATCCACTGCCGGAAACAGCCCGTGCCGCCATCGAAACGTCGCGTGTGTATTAACTATTAAGTTTTTAGCCCCTCGTGATTTTGCGATAATGTCCTTGAACACGCTCCGCCGCAGAGAATTGAGCCGTTTCATCGGAATATCCAGAATCCGCCCCGCCCCAATGTCCGGCGCCTCGCGATACATCATATCGCCGACGTTGCACAGCAGAATTTCTTTACCCTTCGCCCCCGCGAATTCGCATACCTTTCGCAGGTAATTCTTCTTGTCGATGCCAACCATCCCTGTCACTACGACTATCATAATAAGACCTCAGACTCCGTTTAAAGGTTTTTTAAACGCTCCTCTTTTTCGTGCTGCTGCAGCGCGCTTATCAACTCTTCCATACCGCCGGCCATAATCTTATCGAGATTATAAAGTGACAAATTAATCCGATGGTCCGTCACGCGGTTCTGCGGATAATTATACGTGCGAATCTTCTGGCTCCTGTCGCCCGAACCTATCATCGACTTCCTCACCGAGTCGCGTTCCGCCCGCCTTTGACTCTCGAAATGCTCGTAAATTCGCGACCGCAAAATCCGCCACGCCTTGGCGCGGTTCTTATGCTGACTCTTCTCTTCCCGCATACTAACGGTAATGCCCGTCGGCACGTGCTCCAGCCGAATCGCGCTGCTGACCTTATTGACGTTCTGCCCGCCTGGCCCGCCCGCCCTGCTGACGTGCTCGAGCACATCGTCCGGATTTATCTGCACATCAACTTCCTCCGGCTCAGCCAGCACCGCAACCGTCGCCGCAGATGTATGCACTCGCCCCTGCGATTCCGTCTCCGGCACTCGCTGCACGCGATGTCCCCCGCCCTCATATCCCAGCTCACTCCACACGCCGGGCCCCTTGATATTGATAATCACCTCGCGCAGCCCGCCCATATCCGCCGGACTGAAATCGAGCTGCTCGACCTTCCACCGCCGACCCTCGGCATACTTCATATACATATTGTACAGGTCCTTGGCGAACAGCGCCGCTTCCTCACCGCCGGTGCCCGCGCGGATTTCCATAATTACCGAATTAATCACATCATCATCCGCCATCACCAGACTGTCCTGAATCTCCGTTATCAGCGTCTCAGCCTTCGCTTTCAATTGTTCGATTTCCTCAGTGGCGAGATTTTTGAATTCCGCATCCGTCGATGCGTCAGCAATCATCTGCTCCGCCTCGGCTATCTGCTTTTGCGCCTCTTTATATTCGCGGTACTTACCGACGATTTTGCGCAGCTTGGCCTGCTCCTTGCTCAGCGCGATTAATTTGGAATGGTCGGACGATATTGCGGGGTCGGATATCTGCGCTTCGATTTGGTCGTACCGCGAAACCAGCTCATCGAGTTTGGCGGTCAGTGATGTTCGAGTGGCGTCTGCCATTTTTGTTTTCCTGTGTGCATAAAAATAGCGGATTACGTTTAACCGCCGCTAACCCGTCGGCCATACGCAATCCGCTTTAAACGGTGCCCAGCTATTTCTTTTTGTCGGACGGCTTTTTGTCCATATAGCTTTTGCCGTATTTCTTCTGGAATCTTTCGATTCGGCCGGCCGTATCGACGAATTTCTGCTTGCCGGTATAGAACGGATGGCACATCGAGCAGATTTCCGCGTGGATTTCTTTGGCCGTGCTGCGTGTTTCAAAAGTTGCGCCGCAGCCGCAGTGAACTGTAACTTTGTCATATTTCGGGTGAATATCTTTTTTCATTGTAAATCACTCCATAACCTAAAACGAGGTATTATACCACCCCCACGGCTGGATTCAAGCAGAAATTTACGGTTTAGGTTCGGTTAGCCCCCAAGCCTGCTTGGGGGTTAGTTTAGCCCCCAAGCCCGCTTGGGGGTTCGTTTAACCCACAGGCTGGCCTGTGAGCTAACCCTTTTTTGTATGTCTGTGGACATACAATCCGGTTCTTTTAAGTTCGTCTTCTGTGAAACAGAAGGTTTTATAAAAACCTCTGGTCCAGATTTTTTCAGTAAGCCCTGTTTTTTTAAGTTCACGAGTGGAAACATTTTTATATCGTGACACGGCACTTTCAATCGACTCATTCCCGCAATAAGCACAAATATGTATATGATTGGAGTAAACAGAAACTGCGACTAATTTCTGGCCGATTCTGTTCGCTTCTTGAATTATCGCATTCTTTACAACTTCTTTTTGGAGCGAATTTAAATGAACGGCACCAAATTTTTGCAATGACTTGTTTGCTAATTCCAGCCTTTCGTTTTGACTCTGTTTAATTCCGTCTTTGACGTACCCTTTTTTATCTCCCTGCAGCCACGTCCCGTATGTAGTCCACGTCACCATATAACCGATTACCTTTTTACCCGTTGTCAATCTTTACATCTCCCGAATTATAATTCGGTTTGGTTAGCCCCGAAGCCCGCTTCAGGGTTAATTAAGCTTTTCTGAGATTTTTGCATTGAAATCAGCTATAAATTCATTTAGTGTCTTTCCTGTTTTATCTAAAGACGCATGTAGTATTTCTTTGTACCTCTCTTCAGAAAATGGCAAATCCATTTCCTCCCGTATTGCAATGAGAACAGGAGCACTGTACTTACTGATTTCTTTTAGCGCTTCAAAGCTCAACTTAGAATAAATCATCAATTCTTTGACATTTTGATTTGATAAAGCGTCTCTTTTGCTAATAGCTTTATCGAGAAATTTTTTAGATGATTCAATTCTAATGTTTATAATATTTCGTGCCCACTCATCGGTATTTTCTCTCAAATTGTAATCTTTCATCAACTCGAATGCCTGCGACTGCTCTTTCGTAAAGTGTTCTATTTGTTTTGAGAGGCCATCTATCTCCATTTTTCGTTTAACTAAAGGTATTCGTTTTATAGCCAATCTTAAAAACTGATTAGTCATCTCATTTGACAATTCAGACACTGCTTTTACGGTTTTCTCTGAGCCAATCAAACATACTTTACTAAGTATGACTGAGGATTCTGACAGCTTTTGAGATAACTCATAGTCAGAGATTTCTAAATTTGAGGAACTTGATATAATCATTTGGTTTGCCGTCATGGCTTCAGCTGCTTTCAAGTAAATTTCTTTGCGCATGTCCATTTTCCGCTTTTTGTCCCGTTGTTGAACATCATGGTCTAATTGTGCTAGTAAACATTTTCTGTTTGCCCTA
>JBBABK010000118.1:0-6457 GCA_041657685.1 Phycisphaerae bacterium
ATGTGGAATATTAATGGCTAAGAAAAGAAAAAAAACGACAACGAGGAAAACGAACCTAAAAGCCGCAGATTTGAAAAAATACGAGCGTCTGCTGCTTGCCAAGCGCGCCGAAATTCTCGGTGACGTTAATCATATGCAGGATGAGACCCTAAAAAAAGAACGCAGTGATCTTTCGAACGTCCCCTTCCACATGGCGGATGCCGGCAGTGATAATTACGAGCTTGAGAACACACTCGGGCTGATGGACGAGGAAATCAAGATGCTTACTGAAATCGATGCCGCCCTGGCGCGTATCGAAAGAAAAACCTTCGGCATATGCGAAGGCAGCGGCGAGCCAATCCCGAAAGAACGCCTCGAAGCGATTCCCTGGGCGAGGTACAGCGTAAAATATAAAGAGCTGCTGGAAAAAGGTCTGGTAGAAGCGTCCGGTTCCGATGAAGGCTATCAGGAAGACGCAGAGGGCCAGTCTGATACAGAAGGAGAGTCCGAAGACGAAGAAGAATCGGAAGAGGAGGAAGAAGTTGATGTCATGGAGCAGCTCGACGAGCATTTGTCGATGATGGGTGATGACGAAGGCGACGACGACAACGACCGCGAATAACTCCATTTTGTTATCTGCCAATCCAAAATCCTTTATCCTTGAAAACACTTCTGCATTAAGCTATAAATCTGCTTTCTAACTGCAATATTTTAATGCTTGCGAGGTTTGTCTATGCGATACAGCAAGATGCTGATTCCAACGGTAAAAGAGGTTCCCGCCGATGCCGAAATCCCCAGCCACCGGCTTATGCTCCGCGCGGGGCTGATGCGAAAGCTCGCCAGCGGAACATATACATACCTGCCGCTGGGCTTTCGCTGCCTGCAAAAAGTGATAAAAATCGTCCGCGAGGAAATGAACGCCGCCGGCGCACAGGAAATCCTTATGCCCGCCGTCCAGCCAATCGAACTTTGGCAGCAGACCGGCAGGGACGTCGATTACGGCCAGACGATGGCTACATTCAAAGACCGCCACGACCATTTAAACGTCCTCGCACCGACCGCAGAAGAAGTGGTAACGAGCGTTGCCGCTAATGAAATCAGCTCTTACAAGCAGTTGCCTTTCAATATTTATCAAATCAGCTTCAAATTCCGCGACGAATTTCGTCCGCGGTTCGGCGTGCTGCGAAGCCGGGAGTTTATAATGAAGGACGCTTACAGCTTCCACGCCGACGACCAATCGCTCGACAAGGAATACTGGAATATGTACGCCGCCTACGAGCGCATCTTCAAACGCTGCGGCCTGAATTACGTCATCGTCAATGCAGAGACCGGCGAAATGGGCGGCTCCGGCTCGCACCAGTTCACAATCCCCTGCGCATCAGGCGAAGATGTAATCGTCTATACCGAGGATGGTTCATACGCCGCCAACATCGAAAAGGCCGCCGTGGACCCGTTGCCGCGCATTGAGCGACAAGCGACGAGCGACGAGCCGCCTATGGAAGATATCCATACTCCCAACGTCGGTTCAATCGAATCCGTCTGCGCATTCCTTAAAACCAAACCCGCAGAAATGATTAAGACGCTTATATACACCTTAGATGAACGTCCGGTAGCGGTACTTATTCGCGGCGACCACGAACTGAATCCTGAAAAACTTACACAACTATTAGGCGGCATTAAAAGTGAACTGGCTGATGAATTAACTATCGAAAGAGTCACCGGCGCCAAGGTGGGCTTCGCCGGGCCAATCGGCCTTGCCGAAAAAATTGATAAACTAATCATCGACCACGCGGTAGTAGCTATGGCTGTCGGTATTAGCGGTGCTAACAAGACCGATTACCATACCAAAAACGTCGTGCCCGGCAGGGATTTTCCGCTGCAAGGTGATAATGTTATTGTCGCCGACGTTCGCAACGCAGTCGAAGGCGATACATATAACGGCAAAAAGCTATTATTCAAACGCGGCATAGAGGTAGGCCAGGTTTTCAAGCTCGGCAGAAAATATACATCGAAATTAAACTGCAAATTTCTCGACGAGACCGGCAAAGAGCAAATCTGCACGATGGGCTGCTACGGCATCGGAATCAACCGCATCGTCGCATCGGCCATCGAAGCCGGCAACGACGAAAACGGAATTGTCTTCCCAATCAGCATCGCACCATTCGAAGTTATCGTAACAAGCGTCAACCAGGACGATGAAAAAGTGGCATCGGTCGCCGAGGAAATTTACGCCGGTTTAAAAATTGAAGGCATCGACGTGCTCTTTGATGACCGCGACCTTCGCGGCGGCATTAAATTCAAAGACGCCGACCTGCTCGGTATACCCGTTCGCATCACGGTAGGTAAAAAATCCGTAGCCGACGGCAACGTCGAAATCAAGCTCCGCAGCGAACCCGACAAAACTATCGCCCCAATCGCCTCCGCCGTCGAAAAGACAACTCAAATCATCGATAAGCTAAAGCAAAAAATTATTTGAGTATTATTGTTTGGCCATATTCCGGGACGGTAGTTTTGCAGCCGATTTGCTCCGACAGGTATTTGCCGAAGGCGGTTGAACTATTTAATTCGCCGTGTACTACGAAAATATGTCTTGGACAGACTTTGAGCTTTTTCAGCCATTCGAGCAGTTCTTTTTTATCCGCGTGCGCGCTGAAGCCGTGAATTCTAACTATGTCAGCTTTTACATCATATTCGGCTCCAAGAATTCGTACCGGTGTATCACCGTCAACGATTCTTCTGCCGAGGGTGCCGGCCGACTGGTAGCCGACGAATATGATTGTGTTCCTGGGGTCTGAGATATTATTGACAAGATGATGTTTCACTCGCCCGCCCGTACACATCCCGGAACCTGCGATAATAATAAACGGTCCGGCAAGAGCGTTGAGCGATTTCGATTCTTCGGTGGATTGAACGATATTTAGATTCGCGAATTCGAAAGGCGATTCGTGATTTTTTATAAACGCGCGCATTTTTACATCGAACAGTTCCGGGTGATCTTTAAATACATCAGTGATTCGTGCCGCCATTGGGCTGTCGAGAAACACTTTTATCTGCGGGATTTTGTTATCGAGCATCAGGTCATTGAGATAATAAAGAACTTCCTGTGACCGCTCGAGCGCAAAACTGGGAATGATAATCTTGCCGCCTTTTTTAATCGCGTCGTTTATAGTGCGGGCAAGGATATTTTTAATATCTTCGGTCGGCTCGTGCACTCTGTCGCCGTATGTCGATTCGACCACAACGTAATCCGCCTGTTCGAATGATGCGGGGTTTTCCACAATGGGCCTGTCCGGCCTGCCGAGGTCGCCGGTAAACAATATAACTCGTTTATGAGCGTTCTCAGAGACGGTGACTTTTATAATCGATGAGCCAAGCACGTGGCCGGCATTAAAGAAACACGCCTCGATGTTGTCTTTAATTTTGACACAATCTTTATATCTCACCGGACTGAAATGCGGGAAGGTCGCCTGGGCGTCGGCAATAGTATATAAAGGTACATCCGGATAAGGACCGGTGCGGCCTTCCTTTTTATGACGTTTGGCTTTATAGGCGGCGTCTTCTTCCTGAATATGTGCCGAATCGAGTAGTATGATTTTCGCAATTTCCGCGGTGGCGTCAGTGCAAAAGATTTTGCCGTTAAAACCTTCCTTAACAAGTTTGGGCAGCAGGCCGCAATGGTCGAGATGTGCGTGCGTTAAAAGCACCGCGTCGATTTTCTCGGGCGGCACGGGAAAGGGGTCCCAGTTCCTGTCTTTAAATTGTCTTTCCTGATATATTCCGCAGTCAACCAGCACCAGAGTACCGTCAACCTCGAGCAAATGGCGAGAACCGGTGACATTGCCCGCAGCGCCGAGGAAATGCAGTTTCGTCTTTTTGTCACGTTTAAACAATTCTAACATAAGCCTTAAAGTATAGCATAATCAGCCACTTATGACAACCTTTTGCAGACCGATTTTTTTATTTTGCACCATAAAGGACTGCGATTTATAATCAGGGGCATGAAAAATATAGCGATTATAATTTTAGTATGGTGTCTACTGCTGGCAGGCTGCGAGCCGGAACAGCAGCAGAATCAACGTGAACAGGTTTCCCAAAAAATCGAGCAGGCGGAAGCGGAACCTGTAAAGCAGGAACAAGCCGAGCCAAACGCACCGGCTGTTCAATCCGAACAAACTGAATCGCAGGCCGACGGGCAAACACCTCAGCAACAAGCCGCCGATATAAAAGTCAATGTCACCTTATTGACTGTTGATAAAAATGATTTTGAAGCTTTGGATACTTTGTGGGGTTATACAACCGGTGCCTTAACGGTAAAAAGACGTTCGGATATCTTTAATGAATCAGGGCTTAAGGTGCATATGGCGGCAGGGGACCTTAGCCCGAAATTCAATGCTTTCAAAAACAGCATAAAATCCAGACAGGAAAAAGAAATTTCACTGGAATTGGCTGACAGGGAAACAGGATACGCTGACCTCGGAACAGGAATCAGAAATCCCAAATTTTATTATCTGACAAAATGGTATGATGCAGATAATTATCAGTTCAGCAGTGCCGGTCGGAGCTTCAAGATTGGGATCATAAAAGTGCCCGGCCGGGATTTACTCAATGTGCAGATTACGCCTGTTCTGAAGAATTTTCTGAACGGCGGCGGAGATAAAGAGTTTACCGAGTTGAGGACGGCATTGACAGTTAAACCGAACCAATCGATACTAATCGGCGGTTCGAGAACTTCGAGAGAAAATCTTTCGTCGGCCCTTCTCGGCCTCCAAAAAGAAGATGTCGATACGGTGCTACTCATTAATGTTTCTGAAATGTAATTTTTTGCAAGACGTGTATTCGGCTTTTTATTCTATTATAATCTCGTCAAGCGAACGTTTCGGCACGTGATGCACCTGTTTTTCATCTCGCCAGTATTTTATATTTCCGTCCTTACTTACCTGTTCGATTACAATTTTTTCGGCAGGCTTGCCGAGCGCAATCACAAGTAAAATCTCGAAACAGGCCGCTATATTCAGTGCCTGCGCAAGCTCCTTTTTCTTAATCGTCGCAACCATACATCCGCCAAGACCCTTATAAACAGCCCCTAACAGAATGCTTTGAGCCGCGATGCCGAAGTCGTAATTAAATGTCTTGCTGATGCGTGTGTCACCAAGAATAACAATATATGCGACTGGTCGTTCGCCTTCGCCCGGCCCCGGCCAGTCCGTCAGATAACCCGCCCAGCCGAGATTGGGAAATATCAATGCGTTTTTCTGCTTGTCGTTCGAAATGATATATTTCAAAGGCTGCATGTTTGATGCCGACGGACTCAATCTTGCCAAGTCAATTAGCCCGCGAAGAACATCAGCCGTTATCTCAAAATTCTCATCGAACCGGCGATAGCTGCGATTCCTGCGAATCAATTCTTCAATCATTGAATCGTTCCGATTGGGCGTTAAAATCCGCCGGACGGTACGGTCACCGTTTTTATCTCCGCAAGCGTCTGCTCAAGCGATTTAATCCGTACGCTTGCCCTGTTCAGCGCATCGGCCTGGTCTTTTAACCGTGTAATTACCTGCTGAGTCTGCGACCTGAGTTTGGTATTTTGTTCGGCATACGCACGAAGTTTCGAAGTCGCCTGTCCTTTGAGCTTTGACACGTTATCCGTTATTTGCTTTGTTCGCATCTCGATTTCGACGTCCGCCCCAGCCTTTGCCATTCGGCACTGTTCCAATAATCGCTGGTTAAGCTGCTGTGCACGAGATTTCTCGCGCTCACCGGCCGTTACTTTATCATTTAGCTCTGCGAATTGTTCTTCGATACCCGCTATTTGCCTGTCTTTTTCGCTTATCTCCTGCCGATGTTTTTGCATTAGCTGCTTAGTTGCCTGCTCCCAGGCCTGTGATTTCTGTTTGAGTTCAGCCGTCGCCTGTCCAAGCCGCCTCTGGAATTCATTTCGAAGATTCAGATTCTGCTGTTCCAGGTTTTTAACCTTGTCGCTTAAAGTCGAATACTCCTGCCTTGTTTTCAGCACTGCCGATTCGACCTGCTTCGAAGACTCCGCCTTGAGCTTTGTAATTATCTGCTCATACTTTTGTGCATCGAGCCGGGCGTTTTTAACTACTTCGTCGATTTGTTTTTTATATTCCTGAGTCAATTCAGCCTGCTTTTGTCTCAATCGATTTACTTCGCGCATCAGCTCACTGTTTTTATCGCGAGCCTCCGACTTGATTTTTTCGACCCTCGCGGCCCATATCGCTGACTGCCTGTTCAGTTCGATTTCAGTTTCAGTTTTGGCGCGGACGCACTGCTCGATGAACCTCTCGTCGAGGTGCTCTGCCCGTTCCTTTACCCTCTTGTTGGAAGCAAGATGTGAAACAGCTTGGCTGAACTGCTGCGACATCGAATCAAGCTGTGATTCGAGCTGCTTAATACGTGCTCCGAGAAGCCTGCAATTCTGACAGCTCTTTTCTTCCTGAGACATTTTTGCGTCCAGGCG
>JBBABK010000119.1:0-6453 GCA_041657685.1 Phycisphaerae bacterium
ACATCGGGTCGGTATTCTCCAGCATGTTATTTCGTTCAATTTTTTTATCTATATACGGCAGCAGCCTGACAAACCACGTGCTGAGTGCTTCGTTTGCATCGTGCGCGTACATCATCTCGCACGCCGTGATAATCCTGTGGTCCTGGTTTTCAGCGTATGTTTTTATCGCGATTCCGATTTGCTGCATCTGAGCCGCGCAGCATAGTCGCCGTGCGCTTTTCCTGACCCTGCTCATAGCCGGTGCGATTATCGCCATAAGCAGAGATATAATAGCAATTACCACGAGCAATTCGATGAGCGTAAACGCTTGTTTATGCTTTTTATTCATCAATTGAATCATTCGGTAGTGCCTTGCTTTAGCCACGAATCCAAAAATATATCCAGGTCTTTCAAATCAACCAGACCGTCGGGACAAAGGTCAAAATTAGGCGATTCTTTTTTATACTGTCTTGCCAGTGCCGCGTAATCTCTAAAATCAATTTTACCCGCGAAATCTGCCGTGACCACTCGCATATCAATATCAACATGGTCAATCACCGCCGCTCCGCCCATAGGCGGATTCGAAGCAATCGGCAGATGATATGCCGTCAGCCGAATATACTGTTCTTTTGCTTTTCCTGAAACCGTATAAACCGCGGTCAGCCGATACCACCTGCCCACGTTTCCTTCAGGCTCATCCAATTCTTCGAGATTTATAAACATCGGCTGTGATTCATTAGTGTCGGTGAAATTCGCATCAGTCGCGACCGAAATATCATAAGTATCGCCTCCATCCTTCCGCGCAAGGAAAATCATCGCAATCCAGATTTGCTTTTGCCATAGATTTTGTCTTACGCCGCCAGTCACTCTGAACGTCAGCGACACATTGCCCATCCCTCCCCAATAGCCTCGCCGCTCTGTTTCCATATCCGAAGGATATTCCCACATCCAGCCAACAATGCCGGGAAGGTATGTGGGATAGTCACTGAATTCGACTTTTGTCAAATAAGGCTGCCCGAAAAGATTAATACTATTCCCGTCAGGCGCAATCGGCAGTTCCGGCCCGCTCACGTCCGTCCCCGGGTCATAATCGAACAGCCAGCTCTGATGTGTAAAATCAAACGAGCCGCCCCAGTCAGGCGGATTTACATAATCCGCATTGGCACACCATCCGAGGAAACATCCGCCCAGAACAACAAATGTGCACGATATTTTTTTAATAACCGCCTCCTTAACAAAGAGATAATTATGCTTCTTGAAGGGATGCCGGTCAAGGCCGGTTTTCGCCGAAGCTTGAGATTACACCGCGTAAGAGTGCAGACCGATAAATAAATTAGACAGGTTGGCCCAAAGGAGGGTTATTATAACCGCGGCAAAACCCGCCAAAGCCCAGAAGCTGCTAATCCGCGGGTGTTTCTGGCCGAACATAAAACGCCAATGGAAATATCCAAGGTAAATAAGCACCGTGACGAGCGACCATAACTCCTTCGGGTCCCAGCCGAAATAGTCGGCCCAGGCATAGTGTGCCCAGAAACTGCCGAGTATCAGGCCGAGAACGAGCAGTGGAAAGCCTGTTCGTACCAGCCGGAAAGTATTGTTTTCATGCAGGGCCATGTACTGCGGTTTCGAGGTGAAGGTTTGCACGGCAGCGGCGGCGGCTTTGAACATAAAGATGTAGCCAAAAACATACACCGCGACGTGCGGTACGAAAAATACGCTTTGTAAAGCGGGAGGAAGCTGACGCGGGACTTCGCTGAAAATGAAACCGGCCGGGAAAAGAACTACTATGCCGATGAGCATGTCAATGGCGCGTTGTTTTACGTTCAACAGTTTTTCGCTTAACAGTGAAAGGACATAAACGGTCAAGGCCATAGCTATAAAAAGTTCAAAGAGGTTCTGCAGCGGCACATGCCCTGCATTGAACCAGCGATATGCGAAAGCTGCGACGGCCAAAATGAAACCGCAGGTGAAAACAAAGTAAGCCGTCCTGCGAAACCGCAAAAGCTGCAACAATAATGCCAGCAAATAGCCGGCCATTGCGGCGTAAATCAAAAGTCCCTGTATGGAGTATTTTATTTCCATAGTTTACTTTTTTCGCAATCTTCTTATCGCCGGCGCAAACCAGCAGCATCCGAATAAGCCCGCCGTCAGCAGCATATAACCTGTAAAAACAATAAAAATTCCCTTATCCGAAACAACGGCCAGAATAGTGTACCGGTCTGCCTGGTCATCATAAGAATACTGATAAAAATAATAGCCGCCGTAGTGCAGGGGATGGTTGACTTCGATTGTCTTTTCGAGAACGGTTTTACCGTCGCGGATAATTCTCAGGTCGCTCAAAAAATCTTTCGGCATACGTCCCTGCCCGGATGCGTTCGAATCGTAGTATTCGATTCTGAAATCCTCAAGGGCTATATCGAAAGGAAGCTCGTAAATGCCGCTGTACCCGGGCAGCACAACTTCATTTGTTTTTTGACCTTCGTAAATGAGCATTCGGCCTATGCCCGGCTCGTAGCTGCGGAAAAGTTCTTTTTGTATTTGATGGCCCGTCGCAGATGACCATATCGGGCCGGCAAGTATTAAGATGCAGCCCATGTGCGCCAGTAAGAGCGAGGGACGTTTGATTAGAGTGGGAAAAATAATTAGTGACATCACCAGGGTAATGGTCAGCAGTATCCAGAATATCTGCATTGCCGGGGTATTGAACAGTATCCTGGCATGCTCTGCGCCGACAAACGTGCCGTAAACACTCAGGACCGTCAGCGTGATTATGAGCATAAGGCCCAGCCACATTACAGCTCGCTTTAATCCGTCCATTGTAATTATAATAATCCCCAATCAGAGTAGGGTGCAACTGAAATCCGCTGCGGTTACAACTGAGAAAATACGCAAAATAATCTCCTCGTTTTTCATATCATCAGCCGACCTATCTGGTATGTAACGAGTGTCAGTAAATACGCCAGCGCCGTCAAATAAGCAAACTGCAAAATCGGCCACCGCCACGATTGCGTCTCGACCCGCGTTATCGCCAGCGTCGCCGTGCACGGCGCATATATCAAACAAAACAGCATAATACAAAATCCCGTCAACGGCGTATAAGCCTTTTTCAGTTTATCACCCAGCGTTGCAGAACCCGCCTCCGTGTCGTCGACTGAATATACAATTCCCAACTGCGAGACAAATACTTCCTTCACCGCAGTCGCTCCGATTAACGCCGTTCCGATTTTCCAGTCAAAACCAATGGGCTTCAATACCGGCTCAATCGCCTTGCCGAACCTCCCGATGGCCGAGTATTCTAATTCCGCCTGCCCAACCTGCTCTGCGCTCAAGCCCTCCAGCGATTCCGGCGCCGGTTTCGGATAACTCGATAACGCCCAGAGAATCACCGATATCCCAAGGATAATCGTCCCCGCCTTTTTCAGATACATCCACGCACGCTGCCACATATGTATCGCAATCGCCCGCAGCGTCGGCATCCGGTAGGGCGGCAGCTCCATAACAAAAGGCATCGTCTCCCCGCGAAACAAAGTATTGCGAAGCACACGCGCCGCGATAACCGCAAGCACGATTCCGATTATATAAATAATCCAAAGCATCGGCCCCTGCATATACGCCGGAAAGAACGCCGGGATAATCAGCGCATAAATCGTCAGCTTCGCACCGCAGCTGAATAGCGGTATCACCATTATCGTCGTCAGCCTGTTCCGCCTGTTCTCCAGTATCCGCGTCGCCATTATCGCCGGCACCGAACAGCCAAAACCAATCAGCATCGGTATAAAACTTTTCCCGTGCAGGCCCATCTTGTGCATAATCCTGTCCATAATAAAAGCCGCACGCGCCATATACCCCGTGTCTTCCAGAAATGCGATACCGAGAAACAACAGCAAAATGTTCGGCAAAAAAACAATCACCCCGCCGACTCCCGCGATAATCCCGTCAATCAGCAGCGACTTAAGCCACAGCATATGCCCCACAGGCCACACTTGCTCTATGCCGCCCGCCGCGGAATCGAACAGCCATTCAAGACCCGCCATCGGATATGCGCCCAATTTAAACGTCAAAAAAAATACTACATACATCAGCAGCAAAAATATCGGCAGCCCGAATACCCTGTGAATCACAACTGCGTCAATCGAATCACTGATATTATGCCGTGCCTCGACCGTCGTCTTAATGGTCTCGCTGCACGCGCCGCTGATAAACCCATACCTCCTGTCGGCTATTACAATGTCAGGCCGGTCTTTGTAAATCGATTCGATATGCGCGACGGATTCACCAACAGCTTTTTTCAAATCATCATTTGTAATTTTAGAAAATATTTCTTCATCCTGCTCCAGCAGTTTTACCGCCGTCCACCGTTTGGCGTATTTTTCAATAAGACCGCGCTCATTTTCCAAAAGTGTTTCAATTTTACTCAATTCTTCTTCGATATCCGTCCCGTACCGGACCAGTTGCGATGTGTCACGATGTTCCGCTCCCGCTGTTTTCGCAATCGCGTCGAGCAATTCATCCCTGCCTTTTTCTTTTCGCCCCACGGCTGAAACAATCGGCGCGTGCAATAATTGCGATAACTTTTCCGTATCGAAAATCAATCCTTTCTGCTTTGCGATATCCGCCATATTAAAGACCAGCACCAGCGGGACGTTCATTTCTAATAGCTGCGTCGTCAAATACAGGTTCCGCTCGATATTAGCTGAGTCGATGACGTGAACGACTACGTCGCATTTCCGCTCGTTTATAAAATTTCGCGCAATCAGTTCCTCTTCGGAATACGCCGCCAGGCTGTACGTGCCAGGCAAATCCGCCAAAATCATTTCATAATCGCCGTGCGTGCATTTGCCCTCTTTTATCTCGACCGTAACGCCGGGATAATTCGCAACCCTCTGCTTCGCACCGGTCAGCATATTAAAAATTGTCGTCTTGCCGCTGTTCGGATTGCCCGCCAGCGCAACTCTTATCCGTTTCATAAATTTCTTTTCTGATTAATTTATATCTCTGCGTTCCGCGTGCTCCGCGGTGAAAGGTTAAATTTCCTGCACTAAAATCTTGTTCGCCATCCCTCTGCCCAGTGCCATTTTCGCCCCCTTAAGGTCGAGAACAAAAGGTCCATGGTGATGATTATTAACAACTTTTATCTGTGTTCTCGGCAGCAGCCCCATCGCCGCGAGTCTGTTATTCAGCCCGCACCCCGCATCCACTCGCACCAGCACGACCGTCTTACCCTGCCTCACCTGCGATAACCGCTTCAATGTCGTCTCAGTCATAATTTACTTGTCCTACAATCCCCTGATTTTTTGTTTATTTTCTAAAGTAAGGGAACTATTTTATCGCTCCACCACTTTTCTAAATAATTTTTATTGCCTAGTTTCGTTAAACAGTACGCAGTCGCGACGAGATATAAAACAGATGCGGCAACCATCCAATGCGCTGTATTAGTTTTGTCTTTTGGTTTCATTGATACGATTGTAGTTCCTACTTTTCTGTATCTTTCCCATATTTTTAGACTAGGATGTGCAGCTGCGCAACACATCCTGTAGAGCACGTAAATATCTGGACAGTTAGCTCTTTGAAGAGGTTTTATGCTTTTCATTCTGGTATCCAAAGATGTTAATTTTCTGGCATTTAAATTCTTCCTCATCTTTTTAGCTTCTCTTGCTGTGTTTCTATAAACACTAGCATCATTCGGCCAACGTTCAGCTAAACCATCTAATAGAATGGCCTCGCATCTGAGCGCTTCGCCCGCAAGATCTGCAATGCGTTGTTCTGATTGGCTACTGTCTGTACTCACCCACCATAAGTTCATGGACGCTTCAAGAATCCATCGAGAAAGTGCTAAGGATGCGTCATATTTCTCAATTTTGAGTGTTTCACAGGCTGCATCAATATATTCCTTCGTTTCAGAAAGGAAATACTCTGCTGTTCGGAAGTATTGTTCTTTGGAGCGTAGCGAGTTTTGCCGCCCCGAACGTATTTTTTCGAGTGCTTCTTCAACAAGAGCATTCGTTATTTTTTTCAGGTTTTGAACTTTATCAGACTTCTTCATTTTTTTCATTCTGTATTCTGTCTCCCGCCTTTTCTTTTTTGTCCCTTTGAACCTTTTTACCTTTTTGTTTATTCGTATTTATTCGTGGTTGGTTTGTTTTTTAATTCTTTGGGTCTTGGAGCCTTAGCGGCAATTTTATTAATCGAAAACTTTCGGTATTGCCTGATAAAATCTTTGCCGCTTTTATTCTCATTTGCGAACCTGCTGAAACACAATATTTTCGAAATTACCCCCGGCCCGAGCGCGTGCTCCGCCTTGCACGCCGCCGTTTGCGCCGTGTCGTCTTCAACTCCAAGCACATCGACAAAGAAAGATTGTATTATCTCGTGCTTAAGTGCAACCTTCTCCGCCGCTGCCTTGCCTTTTTTCGTCAGCGTCACGCTCCCGTAAGGCTCGTAATTCGCCAGCCCCTTTTTCTTCAGCACCCGCAG
>JBBABK010000120.1:0-6450 GCA_041657685.1 Phycisphaerae bacterium
TTTCGCATTTGGCACTCCTCCGGCCGGCTTTGGCTTAATCATCCTGTCAATTAAAGGCGACACCGCGTTCATCAGCAGCACCGAGTACATCACCCCTTCCGGATATTCACCGATTATCCTGACAAGCATCGTGATGGCCCCGACACCCGCACCGAATATCAGCATCCCCGTTTTGGTCAGCGGCGCCGTCACCGGGTCGGTCGCGATGAAAAACGCGCCAATCAGCAGCCCGCCGGTCAGTATATGCATAACCGGCGACATATACGCATCAGGATTTATGAGCCACGCGATTGCACCGAATATAAACGCGCTCGCTATCACCGCCAGCGGAATGTGATAAGAAATAGTTTTTCGCAGCAGCAGGTATGCTCCGCCGACCAGCAGCGCCAGTGCGCTCGTCTCGCCCAGGCAGCCGCCGACTTCACCGAAAAACGCCGCCTTCATTTGGCCGTTCAAATCTTTCGCACCGGTTTTGTTTTTCAATGCTTCTTTGCTTTGCGCTAAAGGCGTCGCCTGCGTTCGCGCAATAATTGCCTGTTTCTCATAATAACAGGCCATTGATTCAATCCTGGGGCTGGTTTGTCCAATCAAAGGCATAGACGGGTCTATCGTGGCCGGCACAGTCCACGTCGTCATCATTATTCCGAATGACGCGGTAAGAAAAATTCTTCCTGCCATCGCCGGATTAAAGATATTAGAACCGAGTCCGCCGAAAACCATTTTGCCGATAGCGATTGCGAACGCGCTGCCGATTGCCGCAGCCCATAGCGGAAAAGCGGGCGGCAGCGAAAACGCAAGTATCATTCCCGTCACCACGGCGCTCAAATCACCCAGCGACGACGCGGGCCTTGGTATCCTGCGAATGATGTTGCACAATAATTCAGTTATCAGGCAGGTTATCACGCAGGTTGCCGTCAAAGTCAGAGCGTACCATCTATAATAATAACCAGCCGCCGCTAACGGAAACAATAAGCCGATTATCACGTCAGCCATTATCCTTCGAGTCGATAATGTATAACTGATATGCGGCGACGGCGTTACCCTGATGTCACTTAACATCCATTATTCCTTCATCCTTCTGCGTTCTGTACCCTGTACCCTATACTACTTCGGCATCTTCTTCTGTTCTCGCGCCAGCAGCACCTTGCCCGTTTTGATGTATCCGGTCAGTTCGATATTCGCAGGGCATATATAGCTGCAGCAGCCGCACTCGATGCACGCGCTGATATAATAATTCTTTGCCTCGTCCATCATATTATGCATCACCGCGTGGGCGATTTTCGTCGGATTGATTTTTTCCGGGCAAACCTCTATACACCTGCCGCAACGAATGCAGGGCGTAACCCGCTGGTCGTGCTTGGCCCTGCCGACCTGCCTTTTGGTCAGTACGGTAATCGCTCCGGTCGTTTTTACAATAGGCGTCGAAAGGTCTGCTATCGCGGTACCCGTCATCGGCCCGCCCATAATAACTTTAGCGCCTTTTTTCGTCAGACCGCCGCAAAATTCAATAAGCTCCCCGACGCTCGTTCCAATTGCTGTATAAAGATTGGCCGGCTGCGCTATCGCCTCGCCCGTCACCGTCACCACCCGGTGCGTCAGCGGTTTTCTGTTCACAACCGCGTCAGCTACCGCCGCCGCCGTCGCAACGTTCATCACCAGTACGCCGATAGCAGGGGGGATGCTTCCAGTTTTTACCTGCCTGCCAAGCACGGTATTTATTAGCTGTCGCTCTCCGCCCTGTGGGTATCTCGTTTTAACAGGTACGATTTCAATGCCCGCTTGCCTGACTTGCGCGTTCGATGCGAGCAGTTCAATCGCCTTTGGCTTGTTATCTTCAATCGCGATTATTACCCTCTTGCATCCCACCGCTTTTTTCGCCAGTCTTATCCCGGCGATAATTTTATTAGTCCATTCCAGCATCAGCCGGTAATCGCACGTAATAAACGGCTCGCATTCACACCCGTTTACCAGCAGAACCTCTTTCGGCGGGGCGGGGTCGATTTTGATTCTCGTAGGAAATCCCGCGCCGCCCATTCCCACAAGTCCCGCCGGTGCGACCGCAGTGCAAATCTGCTCAGCCGTATATCCGCTGTCATCAAACCGAGCATCAAAATCAGCCGGCAATACCGGTGCAGCCGGTGCATCAGCTTCTATAATTATAGATAAGCATCGGCCCAATATTGCGTGCGAAGCAAGTGCTATTTCTTTGACCTTGCCCTCGATTGGACTGTGCACCGGAGCCGAAACGAACGCATCGCTCTTGCCGATTATTTGTCCTGCTTCGACCGCATCGCCTTTATTAACGACTGGCTGACATACCGCGCCTATATGCTGGCTCAACGGGATTGTTACCGTCTTGACGGCCGGGCCCGGCTGTATAGCTTTATCTTCTGTGTATCCTTTGTAGTCGAGAGGATGAACGCCGCCGAAGAAGCTGTGTAATTGTTTTGTTATCATTTCAGTGATAAATCAGTTCCGTCTGTTTTTTATAAATTTAATTGCCGCCGTGATGGCCAGCATTATTAAGACTGTGCCGATTAACGCAAATGATGCGCTGAAAATCGCCAGTATCCGTTTGCTGAACCATCCTGCCGCCAGATAATTAAATACCGCCGCCAAAATAACAAAGCTCAAAAGCGGAACCACCAGCCCGATAAATACCCTGCCAAACACAGAAGGCCCCCCGTACTCAGCCATCCGCTGATATGCCTGCCTGCAGCCGCTCCTTTGGCTGCACTTACCGCAATTTTCCGGTTCGGACATTTTTGTTTCACAAACTTAAAGGTGAACTTATAATAAATAATATAGTACTTTTCAATTAGAATTTTTAATGATGGAGGAAAGAGCTATGAAGTTCGCAGTCTTGTTCCTGCTTACAGTTTCGATAATACTGTTCTCGGCCGGTTGTTCGATTAACGAGGTTACCGGCGAACGCCAGTTTATGCTGCTCTCCGAAGACCAGGACGTTGAAATGGGCAAATCATACGCCCCCGAAATCGAAAAGGAAATGGGCGGCGAAATCCAGAACCTCGCACTGCAAAACTACATCGACGGCGTAGGCCAGAAAGTCGCCGCTGCTAGCGGCAATCCGCAGGGATTCGAATATCACTTCACCGCTGTCGAGGATAAAATGGTCAACGCGTTCGCGTTGCCCGGCGGATACATTTACATCACCCGCGGGATGCTCGAAAAACTCGATTCCGAGGCCCAACTTGCCTCAATCCTCGCGCACGAAACTGTGCACGTGGTGGCGAGGCACTCCTCGGCTCAAATCAGCAGGGAAATCGGGATGGAAGTCGCGCTGACTGTTGCTTCTTCACAGACTTCAGGCGGGGCGATGCAGGTTGCAGGAATCGCAAGGCAAATGATAGGCCTGGGCTACAGCCGCAGCCAGGAAAAAGAGGCCGACCTGAACGGATTGAGGTATATGGTAAACGCCGGCTACGACCCGCAGGGTATGGTGCAGACTATGCAGATTCTCGAAGCCGAAAGCGGCTCAGGCGGAATCGAATTCCTTCAAACGCACCCGTCGCCCGAAAATCGCGTCGGTTATATTTCCGATGCAATTCGGGAACAAGGCTACCCGCGTACCGGTTTGAAAGTTGGTAAAGAAGATTACCAAAGATATGTCCTCAACGAGCTAAAGCCGTAATCTCATCTTTCATAAAAACAGCGTCGGCCCACTTTCGCTCAGCGCAAATATCCGCCTCGGCTGCTCCGGCATACCCGTCCGCGCAGATAAATATGCCGCCTCTATCACCGCCATATTTTCAAGCTGCTCCTGTCCGCCGCATTGCAGCGGATGTTCGGCCGGCTCAAGGATGCTCATTGCGAAACTTTCGAGCGCAGCCTTGGTCGCTGCGTCCGCATCATAGACAATTCTTTTGCGTTTCAGTTTTTCTCCCGCAGGATTTTCAATCCGCATCGCGCCGCCGCCGAGCACCAGTACCTTATTCTTGCCGTAACATTTGATTTCTTCACTTTGTGACGTCGGCCCGGCCGCCCTTGTTGCGACGAGATTTACACACAAGTCGCTGCCGTAATTCATCATCACTACGACGGAATCTTCCGTCAAAAGATGTCTCTGCTGCCTGTCCGGCGCTGCGTTATTAATAGATGCATAGATAACTTCCGGCAGACCGAACGCATCTATCAGCGAATCGATAATTTCATAGGCATCCCGCAGCAAAACTCCGCCGCCCGCTAATTTCGGGTCGTTGTGCCACGCAGGCCGGTGCTCTTTGCGATAGCTGCACTGGGCTGTTACAACCGTTACCTGCTCGATGTCGTATTTTTCAATCGCCGATTTCAATTGTGAATTAATGTCACCATATCGCCGCGCGACCCCGACCGCTAATTTCACGCCCTCTGTTTTCGCCAGCCGAACAAGTTCGCTCGCCTCTTCGAAGTTCCTCGCCAACGGCTTGAGTTTGAATATGTTGAATTTCTTTTTTATAGCGGCCTTGATATACTGCTCACAGCTGTAAATCCCCGCCGCTGCCAATACACAGTCGAATTCATTTTGAATTACGAACTGGCGGTAATCATCGTACGCCTCACAGCCGTACTGCTTGGCAGTTGCCTGAGCAAGCTCGGTATCTTTATCCGCCACCGCTGCGAGTTGGAAATATTCCGAACCGGCCGTTATCGATAACAGCCTCGCCACATCGGGGTCATCCTTTAATCCCAGCACCGCGGTTTTCAGCTTGTCCCTGCTCATATTCGCATCCTGCATTTTTACAATCCAGCATCCAGTATCAAGCATCCAATACCACCCGTCAAGTCTTTGGTCTTCTGTCTCAGGTCTGTAGTCTTTTCTACGCCTTTGGCCTTTTATATCTCTTTGCTAAATAAGCTATTTATAATTCCCGATGATTTTGCACTGCTTTCTGGGCGTTTTTTCATTTTTATAAATTGCTTTTCCGTCTGGTGTTTTAAGTCTGAATAAATCCGCGTTAATCCGTGTAATCCGTGGTTTCCTTTGTTAAGTCTTCGGTCTCCGGTCTAATGTCTGTGGTCTTGGAAAAAATTCAAAAATTTTTTAAAATTTTCTCAATTTTTATCATTTCCTTTATTGACAGGCCTGTTTTTATGGCATATATTGCGGGTTTTTCAGCCGGAGCGAGCACGGCAATAGTGGGTCGTGCGAAGACGAGTTGGGCTGTGGCACATCATTTATGATGGTCAGGGACGGTTGAAAAGCAGTAGTATGGATTAGCCGGGGCTTGCTGGGTGTTGCTTCGGCAGGGTCCGTCAATCGGCCCGAATCTGTTAAGGAAGGCGCAAAAGGCTGGCGTCAAGTCAGCCAAGAAATGCCTTACCTGCCAATACTGTTAAGCTTGGTAATTTGCGACGTGAAAGTTGTATCCGTACAGCTCAATCGAAGCATAAAAATAGATGTAAGTTGTTAGTTTGTAATATGTTGTGAGTTCTGGCAAGGTGGCTAAAAAGCTCAGCCTTGCCCAAAATGAAAACTGAATACCCGGCCTATTAAATTAGAAGTATTCGAGGTGCAAACCGGGGCAAATTAGCTCGTTTGCGAGGTATTATGGCAACGGCAGAAACAGAAAGAATCAGAATCAGGATGGAGGCGTATGACCATCGGTCGCTGGATTCGTCGGCGAAGGAGATAGTCGAAGCGGCCAGGAGGACCAATGCGCGGGTGAGCGGACCGGTGCCGCTGCCGACGCGGATTGAGAGATATACGGTGCTGCGGAGTCCGCACATTGACAAGAAGTCTCGGGAGCAGTTCGAGCTTCGCAGTCATAAACGCCTGATTGACATCCACGAACCAAACAGCAGAACCGTAGAGGTGCTCAATAGGTTGGTGGTGCCGGCGGGTGTGTTTGTGAAAATTAAAGCATAAGTAAATTTAAAACTTAAAGTTAAAAATTAATTGAATATAAATTAGAGCACTGGGTATTGGTGTTAAGCAGAAGTGAGATAAGTAGTTATGGCAATGCTGTTAGGTAAAAAAGTCGGCATTACGCAGATATATGATAGCAAGGGCAAACTTGTGCCGGCGACGGTGATACAGGCCGGGCCTTGTTCGGTGATGCAGGTTAAGAACGCCGAAAAAGACGGCTATACCGCTGTGCAGCTTGGCTATGAAGACTGCAGGGCGGGGCGTGCGACGAGGCCTCAAATCGGCCATAGCGCAAAAGCCAACCTGACGCCGAAGAAGTTTGTCCGCGAGATGCGGTTGGAAGGCAAGACTGATTTTGAGCCGGGTCAAAGCCTTGATGTGTCGGTATTTAATGAAGTGAAAAGGGTTGATATTACCGGCACGAGCAAGGGCAAGGGGTATGCCGGCGTAATGAAACGGCATCACTTCGGCGGTTTTCCCGGCTCGCACGGAACCGAAAGGATGCACAGGCATTCGGGTTCTATTGCCAGCTACGCCAGCGACAGAGGTCACGGCGGAAACCTCAAAAAAGGAAAGCGAATGGC
>JBBABK010000121.1:0-6433 GCA_041657685.1 Phycisphaerae bacterium
ATCACCGCCGAAAACATCGATGCCGTTGTCGTCGGCTTGCCTATAAATATGGACGACACCGAGGGCTTGCAGGCAAAAAAAGTCCGCGACTTCGCCGCAAAATTGAAAGCTGCGATTAATGTCCCCCTCCACTTTCAGGACGAACGCCTGAGCAGTTTCACAGCCGATGAAAAACTCAAGATGCACGATCTGTCGCGCGCCGGGAAAAAACAGCGTCAGGACGCACTCGCCGCCGCCCAAATACTCCAGGATTTCCTCGACGCACAAAACCGCTGACAAACTCATAAAAAACAAAAAGCCCCGCCGAAATTCACGGGGCTTTTCAGACCTTAGGGTATTTTGTTATTGTTGAGGCACTACATTTGTTGCGCACGGGCCTTTCTTGCCCTGCCCTACCTCGAACTCCACCTTCTGTCCCTCGTCCAGCGACCGGAAACCGTCTGTCTTAATCTCTGAATGATGGACAAACAGGTCCTCGCCGCCGTCATCCGGAGCGATAAAACCAAAACCCTTGTTCGCGTTGAACCACTTTACTGTACCTGTGCTCACTGAAAACTCCTTGGCCCGCCTGGACCGCCTAACTTTGCCTCTCATCTCTGTCCTGCGGGCAACTCCTGAGAGGCCTATAGAATATAACCCGCATTTTGAATGAGAACAAATCTTTTGAAAATTTCAAATAAATTTTCCACTTTTTTTTGTCACCGACGCCGTTTGCTGCCCCGCTTTTTTCGAGGAAATTGTTTCTTTGCCTTGCTCTTTCTCGGCCGGGGCTTTTCGACCAGCGGCTTGGCCGGCTCCAGATTCAACTGCCTGGCCGGCACGTTCACCGACACAATCCGCACCCGCATCTTCTGCCCCAGGCCGATAGTATATCCCGACCCCGCCCCGGTGACACAATACGCCTTTTGATTGAATCTCCACTCATCAGGCCCAAGCTGCTCCAGCGGTATCAGCCCCTCGACCCCGAACTTCCGGCATCGCACAAACACGCCGAACGATGTCACCCCGGTAACGACCGTATCCATCTCATCGCCGATACGCCCGCTCAGCATCTGCAATAGCAGCACCGTCTTTAATTCCCTCTCAGCGTCCTCCGCCCGTTCCTCCGTGAACGTAATATGCTTTCCAATCTCCGCCAATTCTCCTTTTGTAACTTTTACTTCTTCGTCCCCGTGCAGATACCCGTCCAATATTCGATGCACCGTCAAATCCGCGTACCTTCGAATCGGACTGGTGAAATGACAATACTGCCTGCTCGCCAGCGCGTAATGTCCCATATCCATCGGCGAATACTCCGCCTTCTCGAAACTCCGCAGCACAAACATATTCACCGCGTATTCCGCGTCCCTGCCGCGCACCGCATCGAGCACGTTCTGAATCTCAGCCCGCCCAGCCTTGCTTGGCAGACTCAATCCCACCGTCTTTAATAGCCTGCCAAGTTCTTTCAATCCCAATTCGTTCGGCTCCGGATGTATCCGCCGCAGGAACGGAATCTTCAATCGGTCAATCAAACTCGCCACCGCCTCGTTCGCCTCGACCATAAACATCTCGATTATCGTATGCGGATAACTCGTATCCGCAGGCTCAGCATCGACCACCCGCCCCGCGTCGTCATAAATCAATTCCGTCTCCGGCAAATCAAGATGCAGCATCCCCGCCTTCTCTCGCCGCGCCTCGATAATTTTCGCAAGTGTCTCCATCTCTTTTATTAATGTCACCACCTCCGCCGAAAAATCCTTCGTATGTCCCTTCAATATCCGGTCCGCGTCCGTATAAGTCAGCCGCGCCGCCGAGCACATCACCGAATTGGCGTACCGCCGCGATATAACCTTGCCGTCATCGTCGTACCCGATATACGCGCTCTTGCAGTATCGCTTCTGCCCCGGTTGCAAACTGCAAATCCCGTTACTCAAAACCTCAGGCAGCATCGGAATCACCCGCCCCGGCAGATAGGTGCTGTTGCCGCGCTCCTTCCCCTCGACGTCCAGCGCCGAACCCGTCGTCACAAAACTGCTCACGTCCGCGATATGCACGCCTAACAATCGGTTGCCATTCGCGTCACGCTCGATGCTTATCGCGTCGTCGAAATCCTTCGCGTCAGCCGGGTCAATCGTGATAACAATTTTTCCGGTAATATCTTCCCTGCCTGCGTCCGAAGAAATTCTATCATATTCTTTTTCTCTGTGTTCTCTGTGCCCTCTGTGGCTCAAAATCTCTGTGGCTAAATCAGGTTTGAAATTCTCCGCCGCCTTCTTCGCCTGCGAAATGCAATCCTGCTCGAACTCGCCCGGCAGACGGAACTGCTCAATCACCGATGCAATCTCCGCCTCGTACTGCCCCGCTCTGCCAAGTACCTTCAAAATAACGCCACGCGCCAGATGCCGCTCCGATGGATACGATAAAATCTCCACCACCACCTTGTCTTTTGCTTTTGCGCCCTTGGCCGTGACATCATCAACCGTAATTTGCTCGGTAAACCCGTTACCGTCCGGCTGAACGTACCATCCCGCCTCACCCTTCATCAGCGTCCCGACGAACCGGTCATTCGCCCGCTCCAGGATATTCGTCACCCTGCCGGTATATCGAATTTTGCCGTCGCGCATCCCCTGCCTGACCGCGCTGGCCTCGACAATATCACCCGTCATAGCCCCGGCCGTATTCGAAGCCGGCACGAATAAATCGCCGTTCGCGTTCGATTGCAGAGGTATAATAAATCCGAAGCCCTTGGGATTCGCGCGGAATCGCCCGGTGATTTTGCTCGTCATAGCCGGAAGCTGCACTGCGTTCCCCGAGCCGATTACGACCTGACCGGCTTCTCGCAGCTCGTCGAATGCCTTTTTGAACTCGGCATAATCCTGCTGCTCCACACCAAGCGCCTTGGCGAATTGCTTCGGCTTAATCGGCTGATAATCCCGCCGCTTCAGAAGCGATAATATCTTGTCTTTAAACACATCCAGCATATTAACGCAATATTCTGCCTCAATCCCCGCCGTTTTACAATAACTATATTTACATCTCATCCCGACCCTGTCGGGATTCCACAATTTTGATTTTTACATTTCGCTTTTTAATTTTTATCTCTGCGTTCTCTGTGGTGAAATCGGTCTGGTGTCTGGAGTCTCTCCCCTTGTGTCCTTGTGACTTGTGCTCTTATGCCATGTCCCTACAACTGTACTACATTCGCTCCCCAGGTCAGTCCCGCCCCGAACGCGACAAGAACCACAATGTCACCTTCCTTGATTTTCCCCTGCCGCCGGCAATCATCGAACGCAATCGGCAGTGACGCCGCCGACGTGTTGCCGTACTCCTGGATATTGACGAAATATTTATCGTCCGGCAGATTCAGCCTCTTTGCCGCCGACTCGATAATCCGCGCATTCATCTGGTGCGACACCATCATCGCGACGTCATCGACCTTCAGCCCGCACTTGCGCAGGCTTTTCTGTACCGTCGTAACGATTTTCCGTACCGCCTGCTGATACACCTCTCGCCCGTGAATCTCCATGAAAATCATATCCGGATTTTCCAGTTCCTTATGCGACGGATGCCTCGACCCGTACGCCTGGCAGTTCAGCGCCCTCCAGCTATAACCATCAGCGCCCATCGTGCTGTACATCACGCCGCGGCTGCTGTGTTCCGCCCGCTTGAGAACAACCGCTCCCGCTCCGTCACCGAACAGGATACAGCTCGTCCGGTCTTTCCAGTTTGTAATCTTGCTCAGCGTTTCGGCCCCGATGATAAGCGCGTTGTTATATTTTCCGCTTTCGAGCATCTGCGACGCGATTGCCATCGAATAAACAAATCCGCTGCACGCCGCCGCCAAATCGAATACGAACGCCTTCTTTGCCCCGACGCGGGTTTGCACGAACGACGCCGTCGACGGAAAAACCATTTCAGGCGTAATCGTCGCCACGATAATCAGGTCGAGGTCCTTGCCTTCAATCTCCGCTTCTTCGAGTGCCTTCTTCGCAGCCTCGGTTGCCAGGTCCGCTGTTGTTTCATTCTCCGCCGCGATGTGCCGACGCTTGATACCCGTCCGCGTTGTTATCCACTCATCGGATGTCTCGATATCGCACCGCTTTGCCAGGTCTTCGTTGGTTAATATTTTCTCAGGCACATACGCGCCCGTCCCCGCTATCACTGCCCGGTACGCTGTAAATCTTCCGTCAACTTCCTTGTTCATCCGCCGTCCTTATTGAGCTGCTTGCCAGATACTCGATAATTTTATCATTAACCTTATTGCGATGATATTCCTTGCTCTTGATAATCGCGTTGCGAATCGTCTTGGCCTTGCTCGCACCGTGACATATCACCGCGGTCCCGTTCACTCCCAGAAGCGGCGCTCCGCCGTATTCGTTATAATCATACTTCTGATATATCCGCATCATCACCGGCTTGAATTTCATCGCGAGCCGCAGTTTCTCCTGCATCAGCTCGCCCTTAATCGCCTTAAACAGTCCCTCGACCAGTCCCTCGGTCAGTTTGAGTATCACGTTTCCGACGAACCCGTCGCATATTACTACGTCGCACTTGTCGCGGAATATGTCCCTGCCTTCGATATTACCCACGAAGTTCATTTTCTTGTCCGCGCGAATCATATCCTTCGTCTTTTTGACGATTTCATTGCCCTTTGCCTCTTCCTCGCCGATGCTCATCAGTCCCACCCGCGGATTTTCAATTCCCAGCAGGTACTTCGAATACATGCTCGCCATCACCGCGTACTGATACAGATTTATCGGCTTGCACGCGATATTCGCCCCCACATCACATATCGTCACCGGCCCTTCGAACGTTGGGAACACTACAGATATTCCAGGTCTATTTACTCCTTCTAAGTTTCGCATACGCATCTGGAACGCGGCTACGCACGCGCCGGTGTTGCCGGCGCTTATGGCGGCGTCAGCGCGGTCGAGCTTGACTAATTTTGAGATTACGCCGATGCTGCTGCGGGGCTTTTTGCGCAGCGAATCAATGGGCGGGTCGTCCATCCCTATTACATCGGGGGCGTCATATACCGAGATTGTCACGGGCGATTTGCGGGGAACCTTCAGCTTCGATTCGATAAGCTGCTGCGGGCCGACCAGGATTATCTCGTCACCGGGGTCTAGCCATTCAATCGATTCAATCGCGCCGGCGATGATTTCGTCCGGCGCATTGTCGCCTCCCATGGCGTCAATTGCGATACGCATCGGTTAACTCGTCTCCTCCTTGCCGAGCTTGAGCCTGATTTTGGAATTGACGTAACCACAGTTGCCGCAGGCTGCGTGAGGCAGCTTGGCGTGGTCACATTTCGGGCATACCGAATAATTGACCGGCTTGATGGCCATATGGCTCCGCCTGGTCCGTGTCCTTGTCTTGCTTGTCTTTTTTACTGGTAACATTAATAAATCCTAATATCTAAAGCCTAATTTCTAAACAAATTCGAAATCCTGACTTCGAAACACGAAATTCGAGGAATTATACGCTTTTCGCCGTTAAAAACCAGCATAAATACTTTAATGTTCGGGGCTTGTCAAGGAGATTTCAGAAGGCCCAAATCCGTCGCTCGTTTCTCGTCGCTGGTCGCTCGATAAGACAAAGAACCCCCAGCAAGCTGGGGGCTAACAAGTCACCGAGGCGGTGACCAAAAAAAAAACAGAGCAAAATTTAAAAAGATTCTGCCGGTTTTAGAGTTCTTGTCGGAGATTAAGGTTTTTGGTAAAATCATTTAGACAAACGGAGTGTTCAATGTTTTTGAGACAATAAAATATCCCCGTGTTGTATTTATAGGGGTTGGTCATGAGGAACTAAGGCGAGATGTCAGATTTATTCATTAGCGATTACCTTAATAAGATTACCTTTTTAGAAAAACAAATTGGTGCTTATGTTGGGTATAAACCCATGGAACCTTTTTGGGTTCCTGGTAAGGGTTTTATGGATCCTGTACGACTACAGGGTGCGGCAAAGAAAATTGCCGATTTTCTAAAATTAAATCAACACACTTTTTTGGTTACTGTGATAAAACAAAAGCCAAACATGGCTGGAAATATCGAACTGAAATATTCTGGAAATGATGTTTTCGTAGAGATATCAGAAGATGTGCAGGGTTTTGAGGATGCCGTCATAGCCACTTTATCTCACGAGCTTACACACAAATATATGCAAGTGAACGGAATTTTTTCTGGAACAGGCATAGTTCAGGAATATGAAAACGAAGTGCTTACAGATATTACAACCATTTTTCTTGGGCTTGGGAAATTTTTACTAAATGGGTGTAACAATGAAAAAACGTATCAGGAACGCCGAGGAATTGACAAATATGAAGTAACAAAAACAATGAAAGTTGGATATCTGATGACCTTCCCCCATTTATTGTACCACTATGAATTGGAGTAACCAGCGTTAATTAATCCTGCCTCCACAGGCATGCCTGTGGAAAATTTTTCATTTTTAT
>JBBABK010000122.1:0-342 GCA_041657685.1 Phycisphaerae bacterium
CTGCTCAGGCGTCATTTTATATGAATTATCCCTGTCCGTCTCGACGACCACCGCAGTCGCACCGGCCAATTTAACGGTTTCGGGATATGTCACCCAGTACGGACACGGCAATATCACCTCATCGCCCTCATCGAGCACCGCCTGCATAGCTTCATATACAGTGTGCTTGGCACCGAGGTTCACGATGACCTGTTCGGGCGAATAATCCAGCCCGTTTTCCTTTTTGAGTTTATTGCTTATCGCCTTGCGAAGAGCCGGTATGCCGGGCGTCGCGGTATACTTCGTCTTGCCCGCCTTAATCGCTTCAATCGCCGCCTGCTTGACATAATCGGGCGTATCGAA
>JBBABK010000122.1:352-1167 GCA_041657685.1 Phycisphaerae bacterium
GGCTCGCCCGCCGCGAAACTCAATACATCAATACCCTGCGCCATCATCTCTTTGGCCTTGGTCGTAACCGCCATAGTCGCCGACGGCGGAATACTCTGCGCCCTTTTACTAATCTTCATTCTGCGTCCACCTTAAAACGAATTGTCCCTGTCGGTTTTCTTTCTGCAGGGTTTTGCCCCGCCTAAGCTGATTTTAAGACGATTATTAAAAGCGATAAAGCTATCCCAGTCAAGCACTTTGAGCAGACGCAGGGCTTTGTGAAACAGCGGATTTGCCTCCGCCGTTACAAGACGCAAATAATTATCGGCCCATAACTTTACTATCTCGACCAATCACCTGCTGATTAATTGAATTTTACTGCATAAAAACAAATATTATCCGCGGTTATTTTAAATAATTATCCCGCCTGATTTTGACGAATAGACTCATAAAGGCCGTACAAATTGACTATTCAGAAATGGTCGGAGAAACGATGATGGCAAGAAAAGCAAAAAAAGGTTCGAAGGCCGGTCAGAAGCTTAAGGAATTCGTGGCAGTCGCCTTTGCCAGGGATGAAATCGAAGCGAAGGAATACGAGACTTTGCTCGCCGGCGAAGATATTCCCGTAACAATCAGGCAGCAGGGCGATGCCGACGACGGATATTCTGTTATGGTGCCGGAAGAGTACGTGGACGAGGCCTATGTAATCATCGAATCACAGGACGCGTTTGAGGATTACTACGATGACGCAGATGAAGGCGGAATTGATTTAGGATCCGAAGAATTTGACGATGAATACTAATGTATGTTCAGCGTTTTCGTTTTTGCTGATATAT
>JBBABK010000122.1:1177-6400 GCA_041657685.1 Phycisphaerae bacterium
CCGCAAAGAACGCTGTGTAGTCGACCGCAGGGCCGGTTTCGACCGTCGTCGCGGACCGGGCGTTCGGCTCAGCAAAGAACGCAAAGATGCCGAGCTGGGCCAGATGTCAGCCGAACAGTTCGAATTCATAATGGCCATAGACGAATATAAAAGAAATAATGTTCGTCCTTTTCCGACCTGGACAGAAGTGCTCGAAGTTATAAAAGCGCTCGGCTATCGCAAAGTTGCCGAGCCGTGCCAGCTTGAGCAGACCTCAGCGCAGGCCGAAGAAGAAATCGAAATTGCCGACTGAGTTTAGCAGTCGCAGGTTTACCACGGCGTAGTCCCGATGTCTTCTATCGGGACGAAGACGGGTACGGCGACTCAGTTTCTTAAACATCCGCAAATTCCTTGATTTTCGGCCTTTAACCGCTATACTCACATTTTTGCGTTTTCTTAAAGGGACACAAAGATGACCGAGTTTTCCGTTTCGCCGCAGGGGCAAAAGTACACAATTCCGGAACCACAGGATTATCAAAAAGAGATTGAGCGTGTTTCATCACTTGTCGACCAGGCCCGCTCGCAGGGCAAAGAAATCGTCGTTGTTATGGGCGTCGGGTTCGTCGGAGCGGTTATGGCCGCGATTATTGCCGACACTGTCGATAAATCGGGCAAGCCGTCGAAATTCGTCATAGGCTGCCAGCGGCCGAGCACCAGAAGCTACTGGAAGATTCCGATGCTCAACAGCGGCCAGTCTCCCGTTAAGGCCGAGGACCCGGAAGTGGACCCGATGATTGTCCGCTGCGTCAAAGAAAAGAAAACCCTGATTGCAACATACAACAATGACTGCCTGAAATTTGCAGACTGCGTCGTGGTTGACGTCCAGTGCGACTACACCAAAACCGAACTCGGAAATATGCGCACAGGCCGCGCGGAAATGAAGGCGCTCGAGGCAACGATGAAAACCATCGGCGAAAGAATCCAGCCGAATTGCCTGGTGCTCATTGAAACCACCGTCGCGCCCGGCACTACCGAGCACGTCGCGCTGCCAATTATGAAAAAGGCGTTCGCCGAACGAGGCATCGATTCCGAGCCGTTGCTGGCGCACAGTTTCGAACGCGTTATGCCGGGCAAACATTACGTCTCATCGATTCGCGATTTCTGGCGGGTATGCTCCGGCGTTAACGCACAGGCAAGAGCGCGCGTTGAAAAATTTCTGCACGAGGTACTCAACACAAAAGATTTCCCGCTGACCGTTATGGACAGGCCCATCGAATCGGAGACCACCAAAATAGTCGAAAATTCATACCGCGCGACAATCCTCGCGTTTCTCAACGAATGGTCGCTGTTCGCAGAGCGCAACGGCGTCGATTTAATCAAAGTCATCAAGGCGATTAAAATGCGCCCGACCCACAACAATATGATTTTTCCCGGGCCCGGTATCGGCGGATACTGCCTGCCGAAAGACGGCGGACTCGGCTACTGGGCGTATAAACACATCCTCGGTTTCGAGGACGACATATTCAAAATTACACCCGAAGCGATTGATACCAATGACACGCGAGGCCTGCACGTTGCAGAATTGGTCCGCGACGCATTGCGAAATATGGGCAAGCAGGTAGCCTCGGCGAAAATCCTGCTCTGCGGCGCAAGCTATCGGCAGGACGTCGGTGACACGCGGTACAGCGGCTCCGAAATCGTCGTCCGCAAACTTACCGAAATGGGAGCCGAGATGAGCGTTCACGACCCATACGTAGACCACTGGTACGAGCTTGAAAGTCAGGACACATATCCCGCACCGGGACATAGCTGGGCGAGATTTTTCCGCAATCAGGATGATTTGGTAAATATGCGCATTCAGAAGGATTTGAATAAAGCATTGAAGGCAATACAGGCCCTGATTCTCGCCGTGCCGCACGCGCCGTATCTGGAACTCGAACCAGCCGATATTGTAAAATCTGCCGGCTCTCCCATCGCAGTCATTGATTGTTTCGGAATCCTCGACGACGACAAAATCAAAAGGTATTTCGAGCTTGGCTGCGAAGTAAAAGGCCTTGGCAGGGGACACATCCAGCGAATCAAAGAGCAGGTCAGAAAAAAATAACCGCTGATGGATATTCGGGATAAGAAAATCGCGATTCTCGCTCCTGTCGCCTGGCGAACTCCGCCGCGAGCGTACGGAGCGTGGGAAACAGTCGCGAGCAATATCACCGAGGGACTTGTCAAGCTCGGCTTTAAAAATGTCACGCTGTTCGCGACAAAAGATTCCGTCACAAACGCAAATCTCGTCGGCTGGATTGAAAAAGGTTACGAAGAGGACAAATCCCAAATCCCGCCCGTCTCGACCGTCTATCACATCCAAAAGGTAATGGAATCAGCAGGGCAGTTCGATTTAATCCATAACAATTTCGATTACATCCCGCTGGCCTTTGCCCGCCTGATTAAAACGCCGATGCTTACTACTATTCACGGATTTTCTGAAGAGGACATCAAACGCGTTTACCGTGACCATAAAGATTCATATTTTGTCTCAATCAGCGACTCCGACCGTGACGCTGAATTGCCGTATCTGGCGACCGTCTATAACGGCATCGATTTATCGAACCTGACTTATCGCGAAAAAGCAGGGGGCAATCTCATTTTCTTTGGCCGAATCCACCCGGATAAGGGTCTGCATCTTGCAATCGAGGTCGCGCAGAAAACAAAAATCCCGATGCTCGTCGCCGGCATAATTCAGGACAGAGAATATTTCGACCGATGCGCAAAGCATTTCGATGATAAGCTCATTAAATACATTGGCCCGGTCAATCCGCCCCAGCGTAACGAGCTTTTGGCAAAGGCCCTTTGCGTTTTGCATTTGAATACCATACCTGAAAGGTTCGGCCTGGTTATGGCCGAATCCAATGCGGCGGGCGTGCCGGTAATCGCGTCGGATTTAGGTTCCTGTCGTGAAGTTATCGCCGACGGCAAGACGGGCTATCTTGTTAATAGTGTCGAACAGGCCGTCGCAGCAATAGGAAAACTCAACGATATCAAACGGGCCGACTGCCGCAAACGCGTCGAAGAAAATTTCACCATCGAATGTATGGCACGAGGCTACGAAAAAGTGTATAAGAAGATTTTCGAACTCGAACAAAACAAAAGGAAGTGAAATGGACGAACGGCTGTGGTACTACGCGATGAACCAGCAGCAGTGCGGTCCCGTCGGCGAATTGGAAATCCTTCGGCTTATCAACAGTCGCAACATCGGCCCGCAGACATACGTCTGGACCGACGGCTTTACAGATTGGCAGCAGGCGTCGCAGGTCAGCCGGTTCGCGCCGTTATTTCAGAATTCGCAGCTTCGTCCCGCGTCGGTTACGGTATTTGGAATACTCAATATTGTTTTCGGCAGTCTGGGTCTTATCTGCACGCCCTTCAGTCTTGCTCTGATTTTCGTTATGCCGGAGCAGCAGAATATCACCGAAATCACAAAACTGTGGCTAATCATCGGTTCCGCTTTGGGTTTTTGTCTGAACATTTTGCTGCTCACTCTCGGAATAGGACTGTTGCGACTCAAGGCCTCGGCGAGAAAATGGTTGCTCGTTTACGGCTGGTTTACGATTTTTTGGGTGATTGTTGCAACCGTTATAAACACAATACTTATTTTATCTGGACAGTACGGCTATGCAGAGCAGCAAATGGCCTCGGCCCTGGGCGGCGCCTGCGGCGGATTAGTCGGCGGCTTAGCTTACCCGATACTTCTGATTATTTTTATGATGCGAAAACCCGCCAAAGACAGCTGCGTTAAATAGTTAAAAATTTGAGAGCATAAACAATGAATACCCCGCTCATCAGGCGTTATGAAAAAAATCCGATTCTGACAAAAGACGACGTGCCGTACAAAGTCGAAACCGTCCACAACGCCGGCGTCGCGAAATACAACGGCAAATACGTAATGCTCTTTCGCTCACATCTCGATACCGGCAGGAGCATTATCGGCATCGCGCAAAGCGACAACGGCTTCGATTTCACCGTCGCCGATAAACCGTTTATGACGCCCGCCGCCGGGCAGCCGTTTGCCGAGTACGAGGAATTCGGCGTCGAGGACCCGCGCATCACTCCGCTCGAAGGGATGTTCTACATAACATACAGCGCATACTCGCGGCACGGCGTACGCATCGGCCTGGCACGAACTGCCGATTTCAAATCCGTCGAGCGAATCGCCTTTATCACGCAGGCCGACTACCGCAACACGGTTATCTTTCCGGAAAAAATCAACGGCCGATACGTCAAACTCGACCGTCCGCATTCCGAAATCAGTCCGTGGTCAATCTGGATTAGCTACTCGCCCGATTTGCGCCACTGGGGCGATTCGAAGGTGATTATGAAGCCTGTTAAGTACCATTGGGACGAGATGAAAATCGGCCCCGGCGCTCCGCCGATTAAAACCGCCAAAGGCTGGCTAAATATTTATCACGGCGTATTTCCCACGATGGACGGCAGCGTCTATCGGCTCGGTGTTGCACTGCACAACCTCGACGACCCCGCGACGATTATCGCAGTCAGCGACCGATGGATTCTCTCGCCGCAGGAGCAATACGAATTAGTCGGCTACGTGCATAATGTTGTTTTCACCTGTGCCGCCGTGCCGGAAGAAGATGGTACGCTCAAATTATACTGGGGAGCGGCCGATACGGTGATGTGCGCAAGAACAGCCGTAATAGATGAGCTTGTGGATTTTTGCCTGTCGAACCCAAGAGCGGCGATGTAATTATTCCGCCAGCCAAACCTCCGCGAATAATGCCATATCCTCCCAGTCAACCGCGTACTCGCCGGTAAAATCAGCATAGCCGCACTCGTCGGGATTGTCCGCCATCCAGTGCCCCGCGAACCTGGCGAAATCCAGAAAATCGACGATGCCGTCCTGGTTCAAATCTTCCAGCCGGTGCGGCAGTTCATACCAGAATCCGACCGACCGCCATCTCGCTCCGCTTAGCGAATACCTGCACTCGACTTTTACTTCTATAGATTCGCTGAACGGGACACAGTCCGCGATTCGCCACCGGTACTGGTCGGCCCTCGAAGTAGCGCTTTTGTTACAATACAAAAGCCCGCTCAACGGCCTTGTCGCTGACTGTGGATATGCGCCTTCCGGCTCACTCGGTATTGCGGCATACCAGTTATAATAAGCCCCGCCGTTATAAACATCTTCAAGTCCCGTGCCGTACTGCACCAGCTCCCCGTCGGTATAAATTATGTCGT
>JBBABK010000123.1:0-6356 GCA_041657685.1 Phycisphaerae bacterium
TTTACTACAAAAGCTCGCGGCTGTATGGAAAAACGTCAGCATCGTTCAAAAGGCGCTGCTGCTGGCTATCGTCGGTACGATGGTCGGTGCTGCTATATTGCTGACGCAGTGGGCGGGCAGGCCCGATTTCAGACTGCTTTATGATTCGCTCTCGCCCGATGAGGCGGGAAAAATCGTCGATAAAATTGTCGCAGCCGATGTCCCGTACGAACTGAAAAACGGCGGCACGAGCATTTATGTCCCCAAAGAAAACGTTTACCAACTGCGTTTGAATATGGCAAAAGAAGGCCTGCCCGAAGGTTCGCAAAAAGGATATAAAATTTTCGACGACGCCAAAATCGGCGTCTCGCCCAAGGTGCAGGATATTAATTTGCTCCGCGCGCTTCAGGAAGAGCTTGCAAAAAGCATCCAGATGATGGAAGGCGTCGCGCACGCACGAATCCATATCGTCAGTCCCGAAAGTTCACTGTTTACAAAAGGCAAAGATAATACCACCGCCTCGGTCGCGCTGCGATTAAAGCCCGGCTACGAATTGAGCCAGGCGAGCATCGCCGCCATTACTCATCTCGTCGCCGGAGCGGTCGAAAATCTCAAACCGGAAAATGTCACCGTCGTTGACAGCAACGGCCGACTGTTATCCCGCCCGCAGGACGAACGCTTCAACAACGGAGCGACAACCGTCGCCGATTATCGCGAGCGCGTCGAGCAAAACCTTTCCAAAAAAGCAGAAGATATGCTCACAACGGTGCTCGGCCCCGGCCGTGCGACCGTTAAAGTCAGCGCGGAAATCGATATGACCAGCCTGAACCTCGTTACAGAAACATACGAGCCGAAAGGCATCCCGACTAAAGAGGAAATCGAAAGCACAACAGAAACATCGCCTTCACAGGCAGAAGCGGCGTCGGCCGGCAAAAAAGCAGGTGAAACAATCGTAACCGAATACGTCGTAGGCAAAACCGTCGAGCAGAAAACGATTATGCCGGGCGAAATAAAATCGCTGGCGGTCGCGGCCTTTGTCGATTTGACGCCCGACACCAACGACCCGAATGCCGCGGCGACAGCTGAGCTGATAATGCCCGTCGAAGACGTCGAGCTGGTAATCAAGAACGCGCTCGGTTTGAAAGATACCGATTCGCTAAAGGTCGTGCCGGTTAAATTCAATCGCCCGGTGATGGCTGAAGTGGTCGAAGAAGAGCAGCCGGGCCTTGCCCGGTTTATGCCAATCATCCAAAACGCCTCGCTCGGAATTATGGCGATTTGTGCGCTGCTGGTTTTCAAAATGTTCGCAGGCGCGGGAAAGAAAGCCGCAGCCGCAGACCAATCTCAGGCACAACTCCCGCAGGGTATGGAAGGTATGGGGTTATTGACAGCCGCGCCGGAAGCGGCCGAGCCGGTAGTGCTGCGCAGACAAATCGCATCGGCTCTGCAGAACAATCCCGAACAGGTGAAAAAATTATTCGCAAGCTGGGTCGAGGAAAGAGAGTGACGCGATATGGCAACTATGGTTCTTACCCGCAAGCAAAAGGCAGCGATGCTGCTGATGAGCCTCGACACCTCGACCGCCGCCGAATTGCTGCGTGATGTAAAACCTGAAATCGTTCGTGAGCTGGCTGTCGAGCTTGCATATCTCGACGCGTCCGGCTACGCCAGCTCGCAGCAGAGTCTCGAATACGCCAAAGAATTCTGCAAAGGTCTCACCACCAAAGAAGGTTTCAAAATAAAAAATTTCCTTCGCGAGATGCTCAACAACACCGTCGGCAAAGACAAATCCGAACAAATCCAAAGCGAAATCAAGGGCCTGCTCCAGCAGCGCGACCCGTTCATCCCAATTCGCCAGGCAGATACACAGGCTATACTCACCGCCTTGAAGAGCGAGCACTCACAGGCGATGGCAGTCGTGCTTTCGGAGCTTTCGCCGAAGAAAAGTTCGGACGTGCTGAAGCTGCTCGACGAAGACGTTCGGATGAAAGTCGTATCGAAAATGACCGTCGGCGAACGAATCTCGCCCGAAGCAAAAGTGCGAATCGCGGAAATGGTCTGCGGCAAACTTACGAACCTTAAAACCGGCCAAGGACCCGTGCAGCAGCAGCTTCATCCGGAAGAATCTCTGAGAAACGTCGCCGTGATACTGCGAAATCTCAACCAGGAATTGCGCAACGGCCTGCTGAACGTGATAAAAGAAAAAGATGCCGACGCCGCCGAGAAAGTTACCAGCCTGATGATTCTGTGGGACGATATTCCGCTGGTGACCGACCGCTCGCTCCAGCAGGTGCTTCGCGATATCGACTCCAAATCGCTTGCCCTTGCGCTGACTAAAGCGGATTCCGTTATAACGAGCAAAATCAGAAGCAACATCTCCGAACGAGCCGCTCAAACTCTCGACGAGGAAGCGTCGCTGATGTCGGCTCCGACCAGCGAAGATATCAAAAACGCGCGCGAGCAGGTAGTAGCCGTCCTTCGCGCGAAAAACGCCAACGGCGAACTGGCCTTTATAGAGCAGGAATAATTCGATGCCCGATGTTCTTACGATACAACTCGACAGGCCGATTGCAGGCGCAGCCGTTCAGCAAAACTGCGACGCGCAATACGCCTCGCAGGAAGACGCCGCCCGGCTCCAGGTGCAAAAAGCACAGCTCGCCCAAACCTGCTCGAACCTGCGGAACATTGTCGAAACGCTCGCCGGTATGGAATCCGTATTGTTCAGCAGGTATAAAGACGAAATTATAAATCTCGCGGTGGAAATTTCGCGCAAAGTGCTAGCGCACAGAATCGAGCAGGACGATTACAAAATCGCGGACGTTATTAAACAGGCCCTCGAAGATTCGCCCGTACAGAACGAAATCGTAATCAGGCTCAATCCCAAAGATTATGCGCAGGTCGAAAAACTCAGCAAAGACGGCTCACTTGATTTCGCCAAAGGCGTTACATTCGTCTCCGACGCCGCGATATCACCGGCGCAATGTCTTCTCGAAACTCCAAAAGGAATCGTGGAATCTTTCATCGACGAGCACCTCGAAAAAATCAGTGCCGCGCTGAAAAAAACAGGATAACCGATGCAAACGACCGAAACATCAAAACTGTCCGTCGATTTCGACTCGCTCAGGGACGCACTGAGCAAGGTCGATTTGCATCGCTGCAAAGGAACCGTAACAAAAGTCGCAGGCCTGACCGTAGAATCGAACGGGCCGGTGCTCGGCCTGGGCGAGCTGTGCGAAATTACACTTCGCGACAGGAGAAAAGTCATCGCCGAAGTGGTCAGCTTTAGAGAAAACCGCATTATCATCCTGCCGCTCGAACATATCGAGGGAATATCGCCCGGCGACTCGGTAACGGCAAGGGCCACGCCGCGATATATGCACATCGGCGACGATATCCTCGGCAGGGTAATCAACGGCCTGGGCGAACCTATCGATAACAAAGGACAATTAACCGGCAAAGATAAATGCATCATTGACGCCGCCAGTCCGCCCGCGATGAGCAGGTCCAAAATCAAAGACCCGCTCGCTCTCGGCATCCGCTCAATCGACGGATTGCTGACCTGCGGCCGGGGCCAGCGTATCGGCATCTTCGCCGGCAGCGGCGTCGGCAAAAGCGTGCTGCTCGGTGACATCGCAAACGGCTCGGACGCCGCGGTGAATGTCGTTGCCCTTATAGGCGAACGCGGCAGAGAAGTCCGCGAATTTCTCGAAGAAGACCTCGGCGCAGAAGGTCTTGCCAAAAGCGTCGTAATAGTAGCAGCCTCGGACTCGCCGCCGATTCAGAGAGTCAAGGCGGCTTTTGTCGCGGTTACAATTGCAGAATATTTCCGGGACAAAGGCAGAGACGTTTTGTTTATGATGGATTCGCTTACCCGTTTCGCCCAGGCGCAGCGCGAAATCGGATTAGCTGCCGGCGAGCCGCCCGCCTCGAAGGGTTATTGCCCCAGCGTCTTTTCACTGATGCCGCGGCTTATCGAACGGCTCGGCAGATGCGCGTTCGGAAGCATCACCGGCATACTTACAGTTCTCGTTGAAAATGACGATTTGAGCGACCCCGTCTCCGACAGCGCAAGAAGCCTGCTCGACGGCCATATCGTCCTATCGCGAAAGCTCGCCGAAAAAGGTCATTTCCCCGCGGTCGATATCCTCGCCAGCGTCAGCAGGCTGATGCCGGCGGTGACTTCACCGGAACATAAAACTGCCGCTCAAAAAATGCGCGAAATATACGCGATTTATAACGACGCAGAAGACCTGATTAATATCGGCGCGTTAGCGCACGGCAGCAATCGCCGTATCGACGGCGCAATTTCGCTGATAGACAGAATTCGCGAATTCCTGATTCAGCCGGTCCGGCAAAAGACTGCGTTCGAAGAAACAGTGCGGCAAATGACGACTATCACGGATGCCTGGGATGAGATGCTCAGTCCGCAAAGCCGCAAGGTTAATGCCAAATGAGAAAGTTCGTATGGAGATTGCAAAAGGTTCTTGACGTAAATGAAAAAAAGCAGCAGGCAAAACAGGTTGAGCTTTTTCAGGTGACGGAAAAACTCGCGCTGACCCGCGCGAACCTGTTCGCGCAAAAACGAATGTTGCGCGACCTGATTGAAAAAGTCGCTGCCGACAAAGACGAAAACCGTTTTCATCGTCAGCAGCTGCTGCTTAAAAGCACGAAACATAATGACGAATTGATAAAAAAACATGAGCAGGAAATTGTTCGGCTCGAACAGCTTCGAAAACAGCTTATGGAAGAATTTTTGAAACTTAAAAAATCGACCGAGGCCCTTGAAAAATTAAGAGAACAGCATAAACGAAAATTTATAGCCGAGCAGGAAAAACTCGAGCAAAAAGAAAGTGATGAGCATACGTCGATGCGATTCGCAAGGCTCTCGGCCGGCAAATAAAAAGATGAACCTGTAATCAGGAGTAAACACGGTGAGTAAGAAATTAATTATCATATCAGCGGCGCTGGGACTGGTCGCTTTCGGCGGGACGTTCGGATTTTCTTTTATGAAAAGCAAAAAAGCCGCACTGCTGGCCGCAGAGCAGTTGGCCAAAGAACAAGCCATCAATAAACCGTTAAGCGAAGAGGGGCTAATCGCACAGGCGCTGGGAAGCAAGAGCACCAGCCTGGCGCTGACGGAAAAACAGCTCGAAGGCCTTATTCAGGACCTGCGCGATATAATTCGTGACTACAACAATAAAACAAAAGACCTCAACGCGACCGAAGAACGGGTGAAAATCGCGCAGTCAAAACTCAAAAAGGATATCGAAGAGCTTACCGACCTTCGTACCGAGCTTGCGACGACAACCGCCGCCCTGCGGCAGGAGCACGAAAAGCTGCTTCAGACCAGAATCGTAATAACGCAGTCCGAACAGCTCAATCTGACAAAAATCGCAGCGACCTACGACAAGATGAACGCGACGGGCGCAGCCGGTATTTTTATCAGTATGAGCAAGCTCGACACTGAAAAATCCGGCGGAATAAATGATGTGGTAAAAATCCTGTACTATATGAACGACAGGACAAAGGCGAAAGTCCTGGCCGAGCTGGTCAACACCGAACCGAAACTGGCCGCGATGCTCAGCCATGAATTAAAACGGATTCAGGAGGTTACGCAGTAATATGGATATTGCGACAGTCATAGGCGTCTCGCTCGGCATCTTCGTAATCGTATGGGCAATCATCGGCGGCTCCGGCGGCTGCTGGCAGATTTTCTTCGACCTGCCATCGCTGGCAATCACCATAGGCGGAATGCTCTGCGCGACTATGATTCATTTCTCGCTGCCGCAGTTCCTCAGCATATTTTCAATTATCAAAAAAACAATCGTCGCGAAAATTCCGCCCGCCTCGCAGCTCATTCAGCATATGGTGAACTTCGCCGCGATTAACCGCCGCGACGGCGCGCTGGCGCTCGAGCAGGAAATCTCGAAACTCAACGACCCGTTTTTCATCAAGGCCCTGCAGATGCTCGTTGACGGCCAGGGCGAAGAAGATATTCGTGACAGCCTCAGCCTCGAAATTGAAAATCTCAAAACGCGGCACTCGACAGGCAAAAAAATCCTCGAATTTATGGGAGCCGCGGCCCCGGCGTTCGGAATGATTGGAACGCTCATCGGGCTTGTGCAGATGCTAACCAATCTTTCATCGCCCGACCAAATCGGAAGCGGTATGGCGGTCGCGCTGCTTACGACTTTTTACGGTGCGTTCGCGTCAAATCTGCTCTTCATTCCGCTGGCGGGCAAGCTCGGCATCTACTCGCAGGCAGAATCCACCAGCAAGGAAATGATTATCGAGGGAATCTGCTCAATCGCGGCCGGTGAAAACCCGACGGCGGTGCGTGAGAAGATGCACTCGTTCGTCTCCAACAGCAGCCGGGT
>JBBABK010000124.1:0-6326 GCA_041657685.1 Phycisphaerae bacterium
AGAAATATTATTGTCAGTTTAAAATTCAGCAGCATCGCAAATCCAAGCAGCGATAACGCCTGCATCGGCTCACGAATCGCTTTTCCCAGTACCATTGAAACACCTACCGACAACATCTGGGCGTCACGATGAATTCTGCTTACCGAGTCACTGGAATTTCTCTTGTCAAAGAACGAAACAGGCATGTATAAAATCCGGTTGAACATATCTTTGCGGAGATTAGTTATGGCAATAAATGTCACCTTATTCGCAAGATATTTTTGAATAAAAGTTGCGATACATCTGATAACAGTGAATATCACCAGAACAACGATAATCACTTTTATCGCCTCTAATTTATTCTCTCTCGTCGGAAAAACCGGAACATAGCTCATCAGCTTCCGAACGCCGCCGAGGTAGAAAGGCTCGTGCTCGACCTTTAAAGTCGTATGATAAAACTGTGGGTTACCATTGACATCGAGTCGCCTGTAATGGATTTCAAACGTTCGATTTCCCGGGGACATTGCCAGGTCTTTCAGAAGGCTCAGTGTTGGAATTTTTTCCTCTGATTTGGATACCAGGTAATCATCTGCTCCGATGATATAATCTTGCGGTCTGAGTCCCGCCGCTTCCGCCGTACTGTCCTTCTTGACCTTTGTGACAAGAAGATAGCGTTCTACATCCACGTTATTCGGGTCGAGTATTTCCGCCTGGTCAGGCACATAAAACTGCAGGCCGTATCGGTCGCTGGTGATTTTTCGGTCGACGTACCCGTGAAGCCCTTCCTGCCCCATCATCACTTTCAGCATCGGAACAATGGAAACAAAGCTCAGTGATAAAAGAAGACTGCTGATTGCGATTGCGATGAAAATTACTGCGATACGATGCCACTGCGGCCAGACGTATTTAGATATTCGCCAAATAGGTCCCATCTGTTTGTTTTAGCATCCTTAACGATAATTCGAAAAACTGCCCGTTGAGATTTCGCAGCAAAGTAGCAGAGTTTCGCAAACCGGTCAAGGATAAAGCCCTCGTTGACCGGCCCGCTCGTTTATGATATTGTCTCCGCTTTCATTCGGAGTGTTGTTTATGCATATTGATGGCCTCGTTCTTGGTTCGTTTGAGACTAACTGTTATGTATTGCGAAGTGACCGGCAGCAAAATAAATGTGTGGTTATCGACACCGGCCTCGAACCGGATGGAATGCTCGAATACCTTACCGCCAAAAAATTAATCCCCGTCGCTGTTATTCTCACCCACGGCCACGCCGACCATATCGGCGGTATCGCCGAAATTAAAAATAAATTCCCGCAGGTAAAAATTTATATCCATCAGGCCGACGCGCCGATGCTAACCAGCCCCGACGAAAATTTATCGCTTCTTACCGGCTGCAGCATCCAGTCGCCGCCCGCAGATGTACAGTTAAAAGACGGAGATGCAGTAAGCGAAGCAGATATTAATTTGACCGTCCTGCACACCCCCGGCCACTCCCCCGGCGGCATCTCTCTTTACTCGCCCGATGATAAAGTCCTTTTTTCAGGCGACGCATTATTCGCTGATTCGGTCGGAAGATCTGATTTTCCCGGCGGTGACAAAAGATTGCTGACTAAAAGCATAAGGAATAAGCTGTACGCTTTGCCTAACGAAACTATCGTGTACCCCGGTCACGGCCCACAAACAACAATCGGCCACGAAAAAGCACACAACCCGTTTGTTAAAAGTTATTGAAGTACTCCGGCTTGCCGTCGTCCTGGTCGTAATTGGAATCGTCTTTGAAATCCGCTTTTACTGCAATCCGCTCGATTCGCTCGGCCGTCCTGGTGTTGCTGTCAATCGTTACAATAATTCCGTTCATCCGAACATCATCTGTCGCAACTTCGAACGGACAAGGCATCTGTGTGCGGAATGATTTCAATACGTTCTCGATGTTCCTGCCGAGTATCGATTCGTGCGGCCCCGTCATCCCGATGTCCGTTATTGTTGCCGTGCCTTTTGACAATATCCTCTCATCAGCCGTAACAACGTGCGTATGAGTCCCGAAAACGCAGCTTACTTTGCCGTCCAGATAATAACCGAGCGCGATTTTTTCGCTGGTCGCCTCGGCGTGCATCTCGACGAATATCACGTCCGCCTTGCGGCTCAGCCCCGGCAGTATCTTATCAATTGTCGCATACGGACAATCCGCAGGCTTCATAAAAATCCGGCCGATTAACGAAACCACGCCTACCACCGGTCCTTTGGCGGTCTTGTATAACGCGTAAGTCTTGCCCGCCGCAAGCTCAGACAAATTTGCCGGCCTCACAATATTATCCGCCGTCTCCAGCGTCGAGATTATATCCCTCTTTCTGAAAACATGGTCGCCCAGCGTTACAAGATTCACGCCGTACCGAAGCAGCTTGTTATAAATCTGCGGAGTCAGACCCGACCCGCCCGCTGCGTTCTCCGCATTGACAATCACGCAGTCAATTTCATAATCCTGCACAACGCTCTTGAGCTTTTCCGCAACAATTCGCCTGCCCGGCTTGCCTACGATGTCACCAATGCAAAGAACATTCAGTTTCATTTTAACCTTTATTTTATCGTGTTAATCCGTGTCTTACTTAGCGTATTCGATGCAGCGAAGCTCACGAAGCAGCGTCACCTGAATCTCGCCCGGATACGTCATTTCCGCTTCGACTTTATTAGCGATATCACGCGCTACCTTCATCGCGACCTCGTCGTGAATCTTTTCCGCGTTGACAATCACGCGAATCTCCCGGCCGGCCTGAATCGCGTACGCGTTTTCAACGCCCTCGAAACTGCTGGCGATTTCTTCCAGTTTTTCGAGTCGTTTGATATACCTTTCCAGCGTCTCGCGTCTCGCGCCCGGTCTCGATGCGCTTATCGCATCAGCCGCCGCTATCAGCGGCGTATAGGGATTATCAGCGCCTATATCGCCGTGATGTCCCTGCACCGCGTTGAGCACGATGGGCGACTCATTGAACCGTTTGAGGAAATTAGCGCCGATTTCCGGATGCCCGCCCTCGATCTCGTGGTCGATTGCCTTGCCTATATCGTGCAGCAGTCCGGCACGTCTTGCAATAGTCCCGTCGAGATTTAGCTCATCTGCCATAACCTGCGACAGAAATGCGACTTCGATACTGTGCCGCAAAACGTTTTGCCCGTAACTCGTCCTGAAATGCAGAGCGCCGAGCAGGCTCAGCACACGGTTCGGCAATCCGCGTACGTTCGTCTCGACAGCCGCGTCCTTGCCGATCTGCAGAATTTTATGATTCACGTCTTTTTTCGTTTGCGCCACCAGCTCTTCGATTCGAGACGGATGAATTCGTCCGTCCTGAATCAGTCTTTCCATCGCCAGCCGTGCCACTTCGCGTCGTACAGGATTAAACCCGCTGACGATTACCATACCCGGCGTGTCATCGACTATCACGTCAACGCCCGTCGCCTTTTCAAAAGCGCGGATATTTCTGCCTTCGCGCCCGATGACTCTGCCCTTCATATCATCGTTCGGAATCTCGACCGTCGAAACCGTCGCCTCGCAGGTCTGCTCAGCGGCGTAACGCTGAATCGCCGTACTGATAATTTCCCGGCTTTTATCACCGCAGATTTCCAGCGCCTCTTCGGTCTTTCGCTTAATCAGCGTTGACATCTCGTGCTCGCATTCCTCTTCGAGACGTTTGAGCAGCAGTTCTGTCGCTTCCTGGGTGTTCATTGCCGATATCTTCAAAAGTTGATTCTTCTGCTGAGTCAGCATAGCCGCAAGCTGTTTTTCTTTTTCACCGATGCCTTCGAGCCGCCGCTGGTTCTCTTTTTCAAGATTCTTCGCAGAGTTCTCTCGCTGCTCGACAAGCTCGACCTGCTTTTCCAGCATGTCTTCACGCTTGCTGAGCCGCTGTTCCGCCTCGCGAAGTTCGCCCCGAACCCGCTGGGCCTCGGCTGTCATCTCTTCCTTCTTTTTAATTGCCTCTGACGCCGCGTCCAGCCGCGCACTTTTTATAATGTTATCAGCCTCTTTTTTCGCCCCGTCTATCTGCCGCTCAAGGTCCTCCCTAAATGTCTTGGCTTTGGTCCTGCTGATTACCTGGAACAGAATAGCAGCCAGTCCGATGCCAAGCAAAAAAGCGATAATTGACGCGACATAAGCCGGGAGATTCATTTGGAGTAATGTTTCCATTGCAAAACCTTTCCACACTCAAAGTTGTTTATTATCGATGCAGAAAGATGTGGGATTGCTCAAGTAGCTTGAGGTGAAGTGTAAAAACTCAAAGTCTAAGCTGCTGAACAGCTTTATGAAAGTAGCCGCGGCACAGGAATACCTTTTCTTCGCGTTCTTCGCGATTCGTTGCAATACCTTAATGTGCCAAATCTATTTATGCTCACTAACAGCGCTCCGTGCCGGCAAACTATTTTATTTTACTTTGAAATTTAAGCTTCACTTTTACTTACTCGGTCAGGTTTACGCCTTCCCGGTTTGTATTAAAAACTACCCTTATGCGAGCCGCCAGGCTCGCTGTACAAGCCCTGACTATAAAAATCAGGTACTTTTCCACAACTTTCATACGTCGTCTATCTATACTATAACGGCATAATATTGGTTTGCCATTAGATCGTCAAGAGAAACTTAATTTTAGCCTTATTTAGCTGATGGCGAAACATACTGTTCATTTGACACGTTTTTTACTATAATATAAGGTTTAGAAAAGTTTTAAATAATTTGTAAATGAGGAGACCCGTTGAAAAAGTTCACTGACGCGCAATTGCTCGATATGTATTCTCAGGGCGATGAACGGGCCTTCAGGGAGCTTGTAAGTCGTTATAAGAACGGCCTTTACGCGTTTTTAAAGCGGTTTCTCAATCATCAGGACCTCATCGAGGACGTCTTCCAGGAGACCTTCCTGCAGCTTTTCACCAGCCGTGACAGCTTCGACACGGACAGGCCGCTCCGCCCCTGGCTTTTTACAATTGCTGCGAACAAAGCCAAGGATGCCCTGCGTAAACAGCAAAGAACCTCCGCTGTAGCAATTGGAACTATATCGGACGGTGAAGAGGCGTCTTTTGGTGATGTTCTAAATAGCTTAACCTCTGATGAGACAAGGCCTTATGAAACATTGGAGCAGGGCGAAGCCGCCGAGTTGGTCAGAGACGTGATCGCCTCGATGCCCCAGCAGGCAAGGGAAATACTTATTTTGGCATATTTTAATAAATTTTCTTACAAACAAATGGCTCAGATTTTAAGTATACCTATCGGAACAGTTAAGAGCAGGCTGCATACGGCTGTAAATCGCTTTGCAAAGGAATACAAAGCTGCTGTTGTTTCCAGGAAAGCACAATGAGCATATTAAAACCAGATGAGTCAGAACTGATTTTCGATTGTTGTCTTGGCGTCGCAGAAGCTGACCAGCTCGAAAAGGCCAAACAGCTTATCGAATCGAATCCTCAGGCCGCTGATTTATATAACAAGCTCAAAGCATCTCTCAGTCCCCTCGATGAATTTTCAGTCGAACCTTGCCCGGATGCTCTTGTCGAAAAAACAATTTCCTTTGTAAGCGAGTCAGCCAGAAAATCATCCGAAATCCGGCTTACCGAATTGCTCGCAGCTCAACAGGCTGCCTCTAAACCGTCGCGTTCGCCTCTCTGGGTTAACATCGGCAAGCGTCTCGCGATGGCCGCTACATTTATGATTGTCGGCAGCATCATCCTCGGCACGATGAACTATATGCGCTATCAGGCCTACCTGACGCAATGCCAGGCCAACCAGGCCTCTATATGGCAGGGAATCAGCAGCTATGCCAACAACAATCAGGGCCAAATGCCAGCCGTGGCTACGACCGCAGGCTCACCCTGGTGGAAGGTCGGCGACAAAGGACAGGAAAATGTCTCCAACACCCGCCATATCTGGCTGCTTCCCAAGGGCGGCTACGTTAGTCCGAACGAATTTCTCTGTCCCGGCTCCGGCACCGGTCAGCTTGCGCCTATTACCCCTGAGCAGGTTAAATCACTCCCTGATTTCCCAAGCCGTAATTATATTTCGTATAGTTTGAGACTGATTTGCGATAAGACCCCGTCGGTCTCATCGATGGGTCGCAAGTTAATCATCGCGGACGTCAACCCCTTATTCGAAAATCTTCCCGCCGATTATGACCAGCCTTTGAAACTCCAGATGGATAACCGTCTTATGGAGCAGAACAGCAAAAATCACAGCCGCAAGGGCCAAAACGTGCTGTTCAGTGACGGTTCCGTGCAGTTTGCCGAAAAAAGGCAGGTCGGAATAAATAATGACGATATGTTTACTCTCCGCGGCACGGATGTTTACCAGGGCGTTGAAATGCCGCCCTGTGAAACCGACC
>JBBABK010000125.1:0-4795 GCA_041657685.1 Phycisphaerae bacterium
GATTTTGTCACCGTCGGATACTCGACCGGTTGGCCGTTCTCCTGTGCCTCGATATTCTCGACCGTGACCGATTCGATAGTGCGGTACAGTTTGCCGGCCTTGTCGTAGTATTCCATCTTCATCGGCATATAATTATTTTTATCGATGGAGACATTATAATAGCTGAACTCCACCGCGTCAGGGGTTTTCGGCGTATTTTTAACGACGTAAAATTCGTCAGTGGTTCCAGTCAGTTCGTGTGTATCTTCATCGAGATTTCGCCCGGATACGTCCTCGTACAGAAAATCCGAGCCGACAAAACTGGTCCGCTTGTCACTGGCGGCGATACGTTTCACCAAATCCAGGGCAGGCAGGTACAGCCAGCGGTCGTCGTCGGTGCCCATATCGGTGTGCTTATGGACCATAAAGACCATCCCGCGCACGTCGGCTGGGCGGATGAAATATACGAAGTATTTCTGGTCGCCGCCGTCGGTATCGTCCCTTCGCAGGATATTGAATTGTCGCTCGCGGACCTGGCCGTTTTTGTCGGTGATGAGCATATTCACTTTCGCCTTGCCGTCATTGCCCTGATAGTAAGCCGCGATGTTCGCCTTACTCACTATTGTTTGCACGTCGGGCGTTGTTCCCGCCGGGGCGTTCGGTTCAGCCGCGTACAGAGTCGCAGCGGCAAAAAATACTGACACTAAGAATAATATCGTTCTCATAGTACGCACACCTTTCATTTTATTATTTCAGCATTAATTTTTTACACCTAATTTTTTCAAAATCGTAATCATCGGGCACCAGTTCGTAAAAGCCGACTGCAGCAGATTCGCACCGACGAACGCGGTAAACCACAGCCAGTATTGCGAATAAAAATGCGCCAGCAGCACGCTTATAAGTATGAATGCCCCGGCTATCGCCCGTAAATATCTTTCGATACACATTTTTTGTCCTTTCCTATATTTTGCTTTTATTATCTTTGAGATTTTTGCACGCCTGCCTTCGTGACATTACGCCGCACAGCAGCACCATAATCGGAATAGCTATCGCGCTGAACAGTCCTAATCGCGTCCAGCCGAGATGCCAATACTGGTGCAGGTTGACGCCGATAAGAACGACGACGGCCGTCGAGATAATCAGGCAAAAGCTGCAGTTGCATTTCAATGATTCCATTGTCGTTTTGGTTTTGAACAATGCTTTTTCTGCCAGCTTGATTATCGCCGGCAGAACCATCAGCGTTACGATGCCCGACAGGCCCATTATCGCGCAGAGAAATAGGCCGACCGTTTTATACGGAACCAGCGGGGCGAGCAGCAGCGGCAAAAATCCGATTGCGATTACCAGCACGTTCCTGCTGATTGCCCGCGCGGGGCCGCCGAACATTATTCCTGCGCTTATTTTCCACGAGCCGGTCTCGGCGTGGCTGATTCTTGCGCGTTCGAGAAAATGAATCGCGAAATCGACCGCCATCCCAAGCGTCAAAGCGCTTAGCACCGCGACGGGCATATCGTAATCTTTGCCGGTCAGGCCGATGATGCCGTATATAATCACGATTGTAACCGTCAGCGGAATCATACAAACGAGTCCCCACAGTGCCGAGCGGAACAGCATCGCCATCATAATAAAGACGATGATGAAGCTGCTGAGAAACGATTGCAGCATTCCGAAGACCATTTTTTCCTGCCAGACGGTATTGATATAAGTCAATCCAGCCCAGTTTTTTTCGAGCGGCACCGGCGGCGGGTTGTTCGCAAAATATTCATCGACCGCTTTTACGACGTTTTCCATATCCTTGTTGTCGCCGCTGGTCAATTGGAGCCACAGATTTGCGATGTTGTAATCATAAGTCACAAAGTGCCACAGGTAGTTAGGCTTATGGCTGCTCTGGAACTGCATCAGGCTCTGCGCGACGGCCGGCGACGAATCCGGCACGACATAATTTTCCTGCCGACCGTCCACTAATTCCATATAAACTTTCTTGACGATATCGACCACGCTGGTGCTCTTGCCGACTAATCCCGATTCCTGCAGGTACTGCTGCAGGCTGTCCATATACCTGAGCACTTCAGGATTTTTAAATAATGCCAGTTTTTGTTTTTGCGATTCGAGAAAATTCACCACTTCGTACCACACGTCTATATCAGCATCTTTAGCCGTATCAAATCTGCCGTTGGCGGTAGTAATCAGTTCATCGAGATATTGCTCTTTTGTTTGCTCCTGCTCTGTCTGTGATAATATCAATTCTCCTGCCTGGGCAATGGCAGCATTGGCGTCTGGTATTTCATTTTGCAGTCTGTTCTTTTCATCCTGCCAGCTTTGCCGTATTGATTCAATAAACTTTTCGTCGATTTCGCCGTTGCTCGCATCCTGGAGAACAAGATAAGCCATATATGTTCCGCCGAAATGCCTGTTCAATTCGATATCAGCCTGGCGGATTGGGTGACTTTTGGCGAACCACTTGACCGGGTTGTCATTGACCTTGATTTGCGTGATGCCGTAAAAGGCGATGATAACCAGTACTGATGTAACGACCAGTATCAGTTTGGCCCGTGCATAAGTGAAACTTCCTGTTCTTTTGAGAAGTTTGGCCAGCCAGTTTTGCTTTTCTTCGTGTACCGCTTTTCGCCCGAAGTTTTCGAGCGACTTTTCGTTTATTAACATTATATAGGCAGGCACAAATGTCACCGTGAAAACCCACGCAATCATAATGCCCATCGCGACGAATATCCCGAACACCTGCACCGGCGGTATGGGCGTAAGAGCAAGTGATGCGAACCCGGCCGCCGAGGTCAGCGAAGTGTACAGCATCGGCGTAAACAAGTGGCCCATTACCTCGTTTATAGTGGCGGCCCTGCCTTTTTCTTTGGTGTAAGCATCGAAAAATTCCGAAAGAATATGCACCGAATCGACGACCGCGATGGGCATCAGGAAAATCGGAATCATCGAGCTCATTATATGTACCGGGAAACCGAACCCGATTAAAAGCCCCATCGTCGAAATCACCGATACCATCGCGATAATCATCGGCGATATAACAAGCACTAACTTGCGGAAGAAGACCAGCATCAGTACAAATATCACCGCCATCGCCGCCGGCGCCGATATCGCCATTTGTATAAACATCTCGACGCCGAATGTATCTTCCGCGACCGGCAGACCCGTGATGTAATACTGCTCATCGCCTTCGAGCGTCGCGATTTCTTTTCGCAGTTCGCTGTAAATCTTGTAACTCAGGTCTTTGCTTGTCAGCGGCAGATACAAAGCCACTGCCCTGCCGTCTTCTGAAAATACAGTGCCTTTAAGCAACGGACTGTTATCCGCTCGTTTTTTAATTTCAAGAGCCTCGGCATCCGTGGCCGGTGGTTTTTGCATAAACCATTCGAATCTCACCTCACCGGGTGAGCCTTGGCTGATGTAATCCACGACCGAAGGCCCGAGCAAATCAACTTCAATTACGCCGGCAATTTTTCCGGGGTTTTTCTTGTCAGGCCAGGTGAGCGTCTTTGCGAATTCCGTAAGCTCGTAAATGCGCGATAAAGAGTGCGGATTGAATATGCCGTTCGGGTCTTTGTTATTCACAATCCCCAGCACGACCATATCCGAAAGATTGAACCGCTGCTTGTTGAGATTATGAAATAACCTTACCGCTTCGTCCTCGGCGAGCATATTCTCCGGGTCGGTATCGACCTTAATCATCGGAATCAACGCCGCGGTCGCGAGGATAAAGATAATCATTATAGCTATTACGGCTTTATATCGTTTGGTCGAAAAAGTTGTTATCGCACGTTCGAGGTTCACCGATTTATCTCCTGAGAAAATATTATCCGCCGTTCGGCAATTTCGTTTAATCGACTATCTCTACTTCGTATTCGACCGGGCAGGCCACAGAACCTGAGACCAGACAGTATTTTTCCGCCAGCCGGGCTATTTCTTCGATTTTTTCAGCCTGCACACCTTCGCCGATTTTAACTTTGGCCTTTACATTGACGCTGGTGAATCGCAGGCCGTTTTTGGTCTTTTCCACTTTACCCTGTGCCTCGGAAGAATACGACAAAATATCGACCTTGGATTTTTCCACAAAATGATAAAACACCAGCATTATACAGCTGTTTATCGCGGCTACGAACATCTCTTCCGGGTTGAGCGATTCTTTATCGCCGCCATATTCCGGGGGCGACCCGACTCTGGTTTCACCGGTTCCGCTCATTGAAGTTTTTGCCGGGCTTTCTGCCTGTCGATACACTGTGTTTTTGAAAATTTCCATTCGCTTTTCCTTTTTATTTCAATAAGCCCTCGAGAATTTTTTCCTCGTCACGTACGACGTCGCCTCCCATCACTTTGCTGATATTGCCGCCGAACATCTTAGCCATCAGGCCCATATTCATTTTGGATAGATATACTTTGCCGTCGTCGTCTTCCCATACAGACATAGTGCACGGCATCATAGTGGAAATGTGCCTGTCTGTTGTGAGAATATTTTTTGCATACTCTGGATTGCACAATTTGACAATGCTGACTCTCGGCTCGAATTCGATGCCGTGCTTGGCCATCGATTGATTCATATTGGTTACGCCTGATACCACCCAGCCGTTCTGTGTTATCCGTTCCTGCAGGGCCGCTACTGTTTCATCGAAGCCCAGATTGCTCTCGGCCGTGATAATCATCATAGACGGCATCGCCGCAAATATAATAACGCCGCACAATATAAAACCGATTATTCCGCCAACTAAAACTCCCAGCCACATTTTCAAATTGCTTTTCGAATTTGCCATTTTAATCATCTCCTTCTTTTTCGGTATCGCAATGGTCATAG
>JBBABK010000125.1:4805-6300 GCA_041657685.1 Phycisphaerae bacterium
CTAATCACGTTCTTATTCGCGATGCGGTAAAAAACCTTTGCCCCTTCACGCCTGCTCGCTAATACGCTTTTGTCCTTCATCATATTAAGCTGCTGGCTGGTAATGGACTGCTTGCCGCCGACGCCTTCGACAATATCGCTGACGCATTTTTCATCATTTTCGAGCAGCTCGATAATCCGCAGTCGTTCCGGGTGGGCGATTGCCTTTAGCACATCAGCGACTCTTTGTGCGGTCTTGTCATTTAAACTTGTCTTGGTCATTGCAGTAACCTTTATAATTATCAGCCGAGCTTAAGAATTATCGACCGCTTTGCTATTAAAAAATTAATATATAGTAATTTATTGTTATATCAAGCAAGATGTTCACTTCGGGACGTTATTTTTTGAAATTTTTGCAGGATTTGCCCGTTTTTCCCCCGCGAGAACCGGAAAATCATCTATTTTATTATGAAAAACGGGCTTACTGTCGGGCCGATATTATTCCCCAAGAGGCTTAAATTCGTCCTTGCCCACGCCGCATTCCGGGCAAACCCAGTCGTCCGGCAGGTCATCGAAAGAAGTGCCCGGCTTGATGCCGTTTTCAGGGTCGCCGATTGCAGGGTCATATATATATCCGCAAGCTGTACATTCGTACTTCATTTTTTCGCTCTCCGTTACAATTAAACAACAGAACTTTTTACGTCATTCTACGGTTAAAAAGTATATCGACTTGCCTCCTGATAAACAACCCCCTTTTGCTGGTTGAATTGGCGGAGATGATGTTATTCTGCAGAGGTAACTCGAATTGCTTCTTCGAAAGTGGTTAGGTCGGCAACAACTTTTTGTGCGGCACTTTGTAACAGTGTTGTATAACCCTTCTTGCGGGTAATTTCCCTGATTTGCTCTTCGGTGGCATTATTAAATAATGCTTTTCTTACCTCGGCGTCTATAAACAAAAATTCGAAGACCGGCACTCTGCCGTAATAACCCGTACCCGCACAATTATCGCAGCCCTGTGCTTTATAAAGTTTTATTTCACTATATTTTGCTTTGTCGATGCCAAGCCGTTCGAGAACGGCATTGTCCGGCTCGTAAGATTTTTTGCACTGCTCGCACAGCTTGCGCATCAGTCTCTGCGCGATTATCAGGTTTAATGACGGTGCGAGTAAATACTGTTCCATTCCCATAAACACCAGCCGGCATAGCGTGATTTCCCCTGCTGGTTTCATTTGGGGGATTGATGAAGACTGAAAGCCGGCAATCCAAATCTGCGGAGTGACATCATCGTTATTTCGGGCCGGCTGAAGGAGTTTTAAGACCGCGTCTTTATCGGGGAGTCTACATAACTCTTTTGTAATCATATAGTTGTGGGGTTGATATCCGGTGATATATATAGTGAAATCTGTTCAGATTTAATTGGAGAAAAAAGGGTTAATCCGGGGTTTTTAGCTTGACTTTTTAAGAGATTATCTAGTAGAATAAAAGTCTTGATATTGGTTTTAGCGACCTAAGCAGGG
>JBBABK010000126.1:0-6205 GCA_041657685.1 Phycisphaerae bacterium
GATATTTATATAACTGCCCGGTGCCGAGGTACAAAATTTACGAGGATAAAAGCGGAATGGGATGGAAAGACTGGGAATAAAATTTTTCGGAGCAAGCCTATGTTTAAAATTCTGATTAGTGACAAACTCGCAAAGGAAGGTATCGATTTAATCAACGCCTCAGGTGATGCCGAGGCCGTCGTCAAAACCGGCATAAGCGAAGACGAGTTGGCGGGCATAATCGGCCAGTACGACGGGCTTATCATCCGCAGCGCGTCAAAGGTTACCGCCAAGGTTCTCGCAAATTCCGGCAGGCTCAAAGGCATCGCAAGGGCCGGCGTGGGCGTCGATAATATCGACGTGCCGGAAGCGACACGCCGCGGCATACTGGTTATGAACACCCCCGGCGGCAATACGCTCAGTGCTGCCGAGCATACGATGGCGCTGATACTGGCTATGAGCCGAAATGTAGTTCCCGCCTGCAACAGCCTCAAGAGCGGCGTGTGGGACAAGAAAAAATACGTCGGCAATCAGCTTAATAATAAGACGCTCGGTGTAATCGGGCTTGGACGAATCGGTATGGCCGTCGCAAAAATGTCGCAGGGCTTTAATATGAAAGTACTGGGCTACGACCCGCTGGCTGCCCCGACCGACGCCGAAAAGCTCGGCATCGAGGTCACCGATGACCTTAACCGTATTTTTAAGGAATCGGATTATATTACCGTGCACGTTCCGAAAAACGAACAGACGCTCAATATGATTAACACCGAACAAATCGCGATGATGAAGCCGACCGTTCGGCTGGTCAACTGCGCACGCGGCGGCATTATTAATGAAGAAGCGGTTTATAAAGCGCTCGATGAAAAACGAATCGCCGCGGCAGCACTCGATGTTTTCCCGAAGGAGCCGCCGGATGACAATCGCTTTGCAAAATACGAAAACTGCCTTGTAACCCCGCACCTCGGCGCGAGCACCGAAGAAGCGCAGGTGGAAGTCGCCGTCGAAGCGGCCGAGAACCTGCTCGAAGCAATCAGGGGCAGCCAAATCAGAAATGCCCTTAATGCACCGTCGGTATCGGCCGCTATGCCGCCGATTGTCACCAGGTATTCCGAACTCGGCAGAAGAGTCGGCGCGATGCTCAGCACGATTGCTCCCGGCAAAATCAAAAGCGTCGGCGTCCAGTATCGCGGCAGCATAGCCGAGGCATCGGTCGAAGGCGTTACGCTGAATTTCATTATCGGCCTGCTCCAAAAGCATTTCGATATTCCGCTTAATATGGTAATTGCGCCGGTACTTGCGAAAGAACGCGGCATCAGCATCGACGAAACCAAAAATCCCGAACCCAAAGACGTCGCTTCCAGTTTTAGTGCAGTTGTTGAAACCGATAAGGTGACACGCACGGTAACCGGTTCGGTTTTTGGTGAAAGGCTGCTGCGTATTATCGAAATTGACGGCTTCAATGTCGAAATGACACCGTCGGGTGCTGTTATCGTAATTTTCAATGACGACAAGCCCGGCGTCATCGGTTCGGTCGGCTCGGTTCTGGGCAAGCACAAAATTAATATCTGCACGATGGGCGTGGGCCAGAAACTCGAAAAGCAAAAAGCCGTGCTGGCTGTCAGCCTCGACAAAGAACCTGATTCCGATACGGTCGAAGAGCTTGGCAATCTCGATTTCGTCAACGAGATTTATGTCTGCAATTTAAAATAGCCGCAACCTAAGCAGTAGAAGGGATGCGATGTCGGACAAATTGATTATAAGCATCAGCGGGATGAGGGGTATAATCGGCCAAAATCTCACTGCGCCGATTGCCGCCAAATACGGAACCGCTTTCGGCACGTACCTGCGGAGAACGGCCGGTGCGAACGGAAAAAAACTGACCGTATGCCTTGGCAGGGATTCACGCAGGAGCGGGCCTATGCTCGCCTCGGCTGTCACGGCGGGTTTGACTTCTGTCGGAATTGAGGTAATCGACGTAGGTTTAGTGACAACGCCCACCGCGTCGATTATGACCCGGCATCTCGCCTGCACCGGCGGCGTGATAATAACCGCTTCGCACAATCCTATAGAATACAACGGCATCAAGCTTTTCCTTTCAAATGGAATGACGCCGCCGGCCGAGCAGGCCGCCCAAATAAAACAGATTTTTACAGACGAGGATTTCGACCTGTCGGCCTCGAAGGACTGCGCTTCGGTTGGTCTGAATATGCAGGCCTATGATACGCATCTCGATAAGGTGCTGCGAATCGTTGACAAAGACTTGATTGCGTCAAAACGATACAAGGTTGTGCTGGACAGCGTAAACGGTGCGGGCGGCCCCATAACAAAAAGACTGCTTGGTTCATTAGGCTGTCAGGTCGTCGCTATCAACGACGAACCGACCGGCCTGTTCGAACATACGCCCGAGCCGACCGCTGAAAATCTCACGGCCCTTTGTGAAATTGTGAAAGCAAAAAAGGTCGATATCGGATTCGCACAAGACCCCGATGCCGACCGGCTTGCAATCGTCGATGAAAATGGGACATACATCGGCGAAGAATATTCGCTCGCACTCGCCGCTAAATATATTTTCAGCAAAAAAACCGGAACCGCCGCGGCGAACCTGGCGACTTCGAGAATGCTCGATGATATAGCCGCCGCCGCTGCCGGCAAGGTTATCCGAACGGCCGTCGGCGAAGCGAACGTGGCAGATGCTATGCTGAAAAACAACTGCATCATAGGCGGAGAGGGCAACGGCGGCGTTATCGACCTGCGGGTCGGAACCACGCGGGACAGCCTTGTCGGAATCGCCCTGATTTTACAGCTTATGGCCGAGACCGGCAAAACCGTTAGTCAGCTTGTCGCACAGATACCGGCTTATGTAATGAAGAAAGACAAATTTCCCGCCGACAAAAAAATCGCAGTTAAACTGATTGACGCGGCCAGGGCCGAATTCCCACAGGCCGGAATCGATATGACCGACGGCTGCAAGCTTGACCTCGATGACGGCTGGATTTCACTTCGCACCAGCAATACCGAGCCGATTGTCAGGGTCTTTATCGAAGCGAACAGCAAAACAGCCGCCGAAAAATATATGAAAATAATGGCCGGTATTCGTGACAAAATCCTGTGATTTTCGCAATGGAAGACAAAAAAAACATCGCGGCACTTTCAAAAATCAAATCAGTCACTATTTTTGCACTGTTCGTCAACATGTCGCTTTTTGTGCTTAAGATGGTTGTGGGCTTTTTGGCAGGCTCGACGGCCCTTGTAGCAGACGGTATTCATTCGCTTTCCGATATGGCGACCGATTTCGGCGTTATACTCGGCGCGCACATCGGCGCTAAAAAACCTGATAAAACTCATTCCTACGGCCACGGAAGGGCCGAAACTTTTTCAGCGTTGTTTATTTCCCTGACCCTTGCGCTGGTCGGGGTGGGAATGATTTACTATGCCGCGGTGGAAATCTCCAGAGGCAGAGTCGTAAAACCGCGGTATGAGATTTTAATTGTCGCTGTTATTTCTGTTATCGCAAAAGAATTTTTGTTCCGGATTACGAAAACAATCGCGATTGAACATCACAGCGCCGCGGCGTACGCCAACGCGTGGCATCACAGGAGCGACGCGTTTAGCTCCGTCGCGGTAATGATCGGTTTTATCGTGCTCAAGCTCGGTTACGGTTACGGCGACCAGTTAGCGGCTATCGCGGTCGGCCTGACAATTCTGCTTGTAGCCTTGCAAATCATTACGCAGTGTTTCGGCGAGCTTGCAGAGCGGTCGGTCGATAATCAGACAATCGAGCATATAGAAAACATCATCAATTCCAATCCGCAAATCCGCCAGTGGCACAAGCTGCGGACGCGAACGGTGGCACGCGAAATTTTTCTCGACCTGCACATCCTCGTCGATAAAAATCTCAGTATCGTCCAATCGCACAACATAGCCGAGCAGCTCGAAGATACGCTGCACAATGAACTGTCCCGCCCCGTAAATATCACCATACATATCGAGCCTGACATCCCTGAGCTTCGCAAACAGACGGCGTTTTAGAATTACTGAATCCCGCGTAAAATGGTTTGCAAGTTATTTGTGTATAGCGTAAAATGAGCCGCCTTTATAGTTACTGTAAGAGGCCTTCATTATGAGTCTTGAAGATTTTTTTAACCCGCGTTCAGTCGCCATTGTGGGGGCGTCCGCCAAGCAGGGCAAAGTCGGTTATGAAATACTGACCAGTATGCAAAAAGGCGGGTATCCCGGCAAAATTTTCCCGGTTAATAACAAAGCCGAGCAGATTCTCGGGCTCAAATGCTATCCCGACCTGCCCTCGATTGGCGAAGTGCCCGATCTGGTGTTAATCATTGTCCCCGCCCAGGTCGTCGCGGACGTTATGCGGCAGTGCGTCAGCATCAAGGCCAAAAATGTAATTATCATAACAGCAGGTTTCAAAGAGGTCGGCAAAGAAGGTGCACAGCTCGAAAAAGATATAATTCAGATTGCCCGGCAGGGCGGAGTCAGAATCATAGGCCCCAACTGTCTCGGCCTGATAGTCCCGAAAAACAAGCTTAACGCCAGCTTTGGCGGCGAGCTTCCCGCCGAAGGCGCAACCGCATATCTGTCGCAGTCCGGCGCGCTGATGGCCGCTATTCTCGATATGGCAAACGCCGAAGGAATCGGTTTCAGCAAGCTCGTCAGCATCGGCAATAAAGCCGACGTCGATGAGCTGGATATAATCAGAGCATTCGGACAGGACAGCGATACGAAGGTCATAGCCGGCTATCTCGAAAGCATCACCGACGGCAACATCTTCGTAAGAGAAGCCGAGATAATTTCGCAAACCAAGCCGATACTGCTGATAAAATCGGGCGGTACAGAGGCCGGCGCAAAGGCCGCTTCGTCCCACACCGGCAGTCTCGCCGGCGGTGAGGTTGCGTATGAAGCTGTTTTCGACAGGGCCGGCATCATAAGATGCAGCTCAATAAAACAGCAGTTTTCATATTCACAGGCATTCGCTACGCAGTCATTGCCGAAAGGCTCCCGCGTCGCGGTAATAACCAACGCCGGCGGCCCCGGCATCATGGCCGCCGACGAAATCGAAAGACAGGGACTTAAATTCGCAAAGATGTCTGAAAAAACTGTTAAAACCCTCGCTGAAAAACTGCCGGCGGCAGCTAATCTCTATAACCCGGTTGACGTGCTCGGCGACGCATTGGCCGACCGTTACGAGTTCGCGCTGAACGTAGTGCTCGATGATGAAAACGTCGACATCGTAATGATTTTATTGACCCCGCAGGCAATGACGCAATCCACCGAAACCGCTCAGGCTATTGTTAATGTTTTTTCAAAGAAAAACAGCAAGCCTGTTCTCGCATGTTTCCTCGGTGCTAAAAAAGTCGAACAGGCCCGCGATGTGCTTCGCATCGGCGGCGTCCCCGCGTACGAGTCTCCGGAAAATGCCGTTCGAACCGCCAAGGTTATGTCCGATTACGTTCGCTGGAAAAACCGACCCAAACGCATCGTCAAAATGTTCCCTGTCAATCGCCGCAAAGTCGAAAATATTATCGAGCGACACCTGCGGCAGGGGCTTCGCGAAGTCAGCGAAATGGATTCCAAAGAAATCCTCGAAGCCTACGGCTTTGTCACTCCGAAAGGCTCGATAGCGTCCACCGCCGAGCAGGCCGCATCCATCGCAAATCTGCTTGGCTATCCGGTCGTATTGAAAATCTGGTCGCCGGACATCATTCACAAATCAGACGTCGGCGGCGTAAAAGTCGGACTGAGAAACCCGGCCGAAGTCAGTGACGCTTTCGATTTAATGATGTTCCGCATACCCAGGAAAATGCCAAACGCGAAAATACTCGGCGTATTTGTCCAGGAAATGTGCACCGTGGGCAGGGAAGTCATTCTCGGCATGCACCGCGATAAGCGTTTCGGCCCGTTGATGATGTTCGGAATGGGCGGAACGATGGTCGAAGTCCTGAAGGATGTTTCGTTTTACCTCGCGCCGCTTACCGCCGAAGAGGCAAAAGAAATGCTCGTCAGCACGCGAACTTATCGCATCCTCGAAGGAGTTCGCGGACAAAAACGCGTTGACATCGAGGCGCTGGCAGAGGGTCTGCAGAGGCTCTCGCAGCTTGTAACAGAATTTCCCCAGATTCAGGAAATGGATATTAACCCGTTTAAAATCGGCCCGGAAGGTACTACCCCCGTTGCCGTTGACGCAAGAATGAGCGTGGAAAGAATATAAAAA
>JBBABK010000127.1:0-6182 GCA_041657685.1 Phycisphaerae bacterium
AGCGCTGAGCAGGAGCTTGCAGCACTGAAGCAACAGTCGGAATATATGCAAGGTGAAATGCAGGAAATTACCGAGCGTATTAAAGAACTCGAAACAGAGCAAAAAAAATAATTAAGACAAAAGCACGGGAGGTATTTATGAAGGTTGCAGTAAGTGCTGAGGGCAGCGGTCTGGACAGCGCGGTCGATGCGCGGTTCGGGCGGGCTGCGAATTTTATAGTCGTCGATACCGAGACGATGGAATTCGATTGCATCGTTAATGGTGCGGTGAACGCAGCGGGCGGAGCCGGGATAAGTGCAGCGAAAACTGTAGCGGACAGCGGAGCAAAGGCTGTACTGACTGGAAACTGCGGGCCTAACGCGGAGCGCGCACTGACGGCGGCGGGAATAAAAATATACGCAAACGTCAGCGGTACGGTAAGGGATGCTGTCGAAGCGTTCAAGAACGGCAAGCTCTCTGAAACTGACGGGCCTACGGTCGATTCGCATTTCGGAACGGGAGCGTAAAGATGCGTGAATGTTTTCGCATCGCGATAGCAAGCGGCAAAGGCGGTACGGGCAAAACGACGATTGCGACGAATCTCGCCAGGGCCGCTGCGCGGAACGGCTCGTCTGTTCGATATGTCGATTGCGACGTGGAAGAGCCTAACGGTCATATATTCCTTAAGCCGGAAATTGAAAAAAGAAAAGACGTCACCGCGGCTGTTCCTAAGGTTGATAAGGATAAATGCGCCGGGTGCGGCAAGTGCGGCGAGGTGTGTCAGTACAGCGCGATAGTGCATCTTGGCGGGAAGAACGTTTTGACGTTCGAGAATTTATGCCATAGCTGCGGGGGGTGTTGGCTACTTTGTCCTGAACAGGCGATAATGCAAAAGCAAATTCGAATCGGGCGGGTGGAAATCGGCAAAGCAGGCGATGTTGATTTCGCGCACGGAATACTGGACATCGGCAATATACGCAGCGTGTCACTGATAAAATATTTGAAAAAATCAGTTGATTGCGACGGAGTAATTATCCTGGATGTACCGCCGGGGACGTCGTGCCCGGTGGTGGAATCGCTCAAGGGAGTTGATTTTGTTGTGCTGGTGACGGAGCCGACGCCTTTCGGACTTAATGATTTGAAATTAGCTGTGGCGCTGGTGCGCAAAATGGGATTGGATTTCGGCGTGGTGATAAACAGGGACGGCAGCGGCGATGACAAGGCGGAGAGGTACTGTAACGATGAGGGCATCGAGATTTTGATGCGGGTTAAAGACGACAGGCGGATAGCCGAGGCGTATTCGTCGGGCAAGATGATTTATGACGCCCTGCCAGAGCACAGGGAAACATTTACGTGTTTATACGAACGCATTTCAGAAGAAAATCAAGGTTGAGAAAAGTGAAAAGAGACGACCCTGAATTTATGGAAAGGATAAGCCTCGACATTGAGATGCGGCGTGCGGCGTGTAAGATTCTCGGCGTCGAAGAAACGGCGGATAAAAACCAGCTAAAAAAGGCGTACCGGCGAGTCGCAATGCAGTTTCACCCGGATAAAAATCAGGATGACCCCGACGCGAATAAAAAATTCGTACTGGTCGAATGTGCTTATCGGCTTTTAGCAGAGGATGAACCCTGCCCTGAACTGTTAAAAGAAATCGATTCCTGGCGGGACGCTCCTGAAGATGAAAAATATATTTTGAATAATCCCTGGGGACACTTTCTTTGGTGGCGGGAGAAATTTTTCGGATGAATGCCGTGATGGAACAATACCTGCGAACATGCAAGTCGGAGTTCTGGAAAAGTGTCTTCAAGGCGGAATCGGACTATATCCTGCATCAATTGAAAGATGCTAAAGATGTTTTAAGCATCGGCTGCGGGCCTGCGATTATAGAGGCGGGTTTAGCAGAGCACGGCTTTAATGTAACCGGACTGGATATTTCCAAAGAGGCTTTGGAACAGGCGCCGGACAATATAAGAACAGTAACAGGTTCAGCAGAAAAGATGGAGCTTGCGGATTTCAGTTTTGACGCGGTTATTTACGTGGCTTCTATTCAGTTTATAGAAAACTACAAACAAGCCGTTAAAGAGACTGCCCGTGTTCTTAAAACAAACGGTAAATTTCTGGCTATGCTGCTTAACCCCGATTCCGAATTTTTCAAAGAGAGATTTAAAAATCCTGATTCTTATATAAGCAGGATTAAACATACGGATTTGAGGCAAATTGGAAAATCGGTTACAGAATTTTTCTCGGTCGAGACCGAATATTTCCTGGGAATTCAAAAAGAAAGAATATTCGAGAGCAATAGTTGCGATTCGGCAAGCCTTTACGTTATAAAAGGAATTAAGAAAGAAATAACATAATTTTACAGAGTGAGATTTTCATGGGAAAAAAAGTCGATGTTTTAGTAATAGGAACCGGGCCCGCGGGGATAATCAGCGCTGTTACCGCCCGAAAGTATTACCCGGAAAAGAAAATTACCGTAATGAAAAGTATCGACCAGGGTGTTGTCCCCTGCGGCATTCCATATATGTTCGCAAGCCTGAAAGACCCGGAAGAGAATAAATTAGGCAATGCCGCACTGGAAAAAAATGATATCTCTGTTGTCGTGGACGAGGCGGTAAAAATAGACAGGGACGGCAAAAAAGTTTTTACGAAAAATGAAGTGGTCTATGGTTATGAGAAATTGATTCTCGCAACCGGTTCACGGCCGCTCGTGCTGCCGATAAAAGGTATCGATAAAGGCGGGGTTTACTTCATACATAAAGATATGGTCTATCTGAAGGGGTTCGTGGAAGACGTTAAGAAAGCCAGGAATGTTTTGATATTGGGCGGCGGTTTCATAGGAGTGGAGCTTGCCGATGAAATATCGAAGTTAAAAGGCCCGAATGTTACGCTGGTCGAGATGCTGCCCAGCCTGCTCGCCAATTCTTTCGACGAGGAGTTTTCGAAAATTGTGGAAGATACTCTGAAGTCAAACGGTGTAACGGTTTTAACAAATACGAGAGTTGAAAAGATAATCGGCAACGGGGCCGCTGAAAAGGTTCTATTTTCAAACGGTCAGGAAATTGACGCCGACAAAATAATAGTGGGAGTCGGCGGGATTGCCAACAGCAAAATCGCAGGTGAAGCGGGGCTGACTTTGACCAGGGGTAAAGGAATATGGGTAGATGAATATATGCGAACAACCGACCCGGACATTTTTGCGGTAGGCGACTGCGCCGTTAAAAGAGATTTTTACACACACAAGGAAACCCCTGTAATGCTTGCCTCGACGGCAACGGCCGAGGCGAGAGTCGCGGGAGCAAATCTTTACCAGTTGAAGGTCGTCCGCGAAAATAAAGGAACCATCGCAATTTATTCCACTTATATAGACGGCAAGGTTTTAGGCTCGGCAGGCCTCACAGAAAATACCGCAAAGAAAGAAGGGTTTGAAATTATCACCGGCCGAGCAGAAGCGCCGGATAAACACCCGGCGACACTACCCGGAGCAAGCAAAATCAAGGTGAAGTTAATCTTTTCAAAGAATTCGGGCACAATATTAGGCGGACAGTTAGCCGGCGGAATATCGTGCGGAGAGATGATAAATCTTATAGGGGTCGCGATTCAAAAAAGGATGTCATCGGCAGAGCTGGAAACTTTGCAAATGGCCACTCACCCCTGTTTGACGAGCGCTCCGACTGTTTATCCAATAGTAGTGGCTGCTCAGGATGCGTCAAAAAATAATTAGCCTGAACTTTTGTTTTTGAAAGAAAGAAATGAAAGAGATAGTTGTAATAAGCGGTAAAGGCGGGACGGGCAAGACGAGTATCGCGGGGTGCTTCGCGGCAATGGCGAAAGATGCTGTGCTGGCGGATTGCGACGTGGACGCGGCTGATTTGCACTTGATTTTGCAGCCGACGGTTATAGAGGAGCACGAATTTTGCGGCGGCAAAAAGGCGAGGATAGTAACAGATAGATGCATCGGCTGCGGCAGGTGTGCCGATGTTTGCAAGTTCGCAGCGGTGAAAGAAAACGTAAATGAAAAGAAATTCGTGATAGATGAAATCGGCTGCGAGGGATGCGGAGTGTGCAGGTATTTTTGCCCGGCAGGTGCGATTGAATTCGAAGACGCGATAAACGGCAAATGGTATATGAGTGAAACGCGGTTCGGAACAATGCTGCACGCGGAACTGGGAGCGGGCGAGGAGAACAGCGGCAAATTGGTAAGCCTGCTTCGCAAGGAAGCGAAAGCAAGAGCGAAAGAGCAAAAAAAAGAATTGATTATAGTTGATGGTTCGCCGGGGATTGGATGTCCGGTGATTGCGTCACTGGCCGGTGCGGATTTTGCGGTGATTGTAACTGAGCCGACGATGTCTGGACTGCACGATTTATCGAGAGTTGCGGAGTTGACGAAGCAGTTGGGCGTTGCGGCGGGAGTGTGTATTAATAAGTATGATATTAACAAAGGGAAAACGGCGGAAATCGAGAAGGCAGCATTGGAAAAGGGATTGGCCGCATTGGGACGGATTGAATACGATAAAGCTGTTACCGAGTCCCGGATTGACGGAGTCAGTATTGTAGAGGACACAAATAACGCATTGGCCGGGCAGATTACAGAAGTATGGCGTAAGGTGCTTGATACGGTTGGTGCAACACAACGGAAGGATGTAAATGATAACACATAAGATAATTGTGTTGAGCGGTAAAGGCGGCGTGGGCAAGAGCAGTGTTGCTGTCAATCTCGCTGTGTGGCTGGCTATGCGGGGTAAGTATACAGGACTGCTGGACGTTGACATACACGGGCCGAGCGTACCGAAGATGCTGGGAATGGCGGGTAAACTTATTTCCGGCGCCGGCGACAAAATCCTGCCGATGCGTTACGGGGAAAATCTGGAAGTGATGAGTATCGGATTTATGCTCGAGGACGAGAAACAGGCTGTAATTTGGCGTGGGCCTATGAAGCACAACCTGATACAACAATTTGTAAGTAATGTCGAATGGGGAGATTTGGATTACCTGATAGTCGATTGCCCTCCGGGGACGGGTGATGAGCCATTGAGCGCGGTGCAGACTCTTGAAAACGCAGACGGCGCGGTGGTGGTTACGACGCCGCAAGATGTAGCGGTCGCCGACGTGAGGCGGTGCATGACATTTTGCGGAGAAGTGAATCTTAAGGTGCTTGGTGTGATTGAAAATATGAGCGGATTTGTGTGCCCGCATTGCGGAGTAAAAACCGATATATTCAATAACAGCGGAGGCAGAAAAATAGCGGAAGAGTTCGGAGTGAATTTTTTAGGAAGTATTCCAATCGATGCTGAAGTCTCACTGCAGGCCGATAAAGGCAGGCCTGCAATAGAAAACAAAGATTGCAGCCAAGCGGCAAGAGCGATGGAAAAAGCGTTTTTAAAATTAATCGACGGAAATATAAATACTGAAAAGATAATGGAGAACCAAATTATGAAACGGATAGCGATACCGGTTACAGGCGGCAAGCTGTCGGCGCATTTCGGACATTGCGAGCAGTTCGTGGTGTTCGAGACCGATGAGAGCAAAAAAGAAATCATTGCTGAGCAAATGTTCGTGCCGCCGGCGCATGAGCCGGGGGTTTTGCCAAAGTGGCTCGGCGGGATGCAGGTGAATTTGATAATTTCCGGCGGCATGGGACAACGGGCACAAAATCTATTCGCAGAAAATGGGATTGAAGTTTTGTGTGGTGCCGATGAAGGCGAGCCACGGGAGCTAGTGCAGCAATATCTCGACGGGCAGCTTGTTACGGGGCCGAATATCTGTGACCACTGATATCAAAACAGACAAAAAGTGCAAAATATGTGACAGGGTACATCCGAACTGTATCGTATGCGGTGCGGCCAACGCAAAAGGACTTCAGTTGCAATTCGAAGCAACCGACGACGAAAGCGCGAGAGCCGTGTTCAAATGCGACAGGACTTATGAGGGGTACACGGGCATATTGCACGGCGGAATTATCTCGTCTATTCTTGACGGAGCGATGGGTAACTGTATGTTCCGGCGAGGACTGACGGCGGTGACGGTCGAGATGATATTAAAATTCAAATATCCCGTGAAGACTGAAAAGGAAGCGACGGTGACAGCCCGTATAACAAGAATTGCGCATCCTTTGTATTTATTGGAAGCTGAAATCATACAAGACGACAAGATTAAAGCGACAGCCAGAGCTAAATTTTACGACCGGCCTGAGTAAAATT
>JBBABK010000128.1:0-6152 GCA_041657685.1 Phycisphaerae bacterium
GTCACTTGAAATAATATCACTGTTTGCCTGATTCTTTTTACCGTCAAGCTCTATACCGAGTACATCGAATCTTTTGCAAATCTCTCTGCGAATCACCGGCGCCGATTCCCCTATCCCTCCGGTAAACACGAGTTTACCTATCCCGCCCAGGGCAGCCGCAAGTCCGGCTATGCATTTCGATACCTGATAACAGAACATTTCAATTGCGAGTTTTGCCGCGGGACTGCTTTTTCTTTTTTCCATAAGCTCCTTCATATCCGAAGTAATCCCCGATACACCTGAAAGCCCTGATTTTTTGTAAATCAATTCGTCGAGCTCGTTGGCCGTATAATTTTTCTCCCTCATCAGATACGTCAATACGCCGGGGTCGATGTCACCCGTCCTTGTCCCCATCATAACTCCGCCGGCAGGCGTCAATCCCATACTGGTATCGATAGATTGTTTGCCCCTGACGGCTGTTATGCTCGAACCGCTGCCGAGATGCGCTATTATCATTTTGTGATTTGCACGCGGTTTGATGACGCTAACTATATATTCGCAGGATAACCCGTGGAATCCATACCGTTGAATTCCAAGCGAACTTAAACTTCTATTTAACGCAAATGTTTTAGCGACATTGGGCATCTTCGAATGAAATGCGGTATCGAAACACGCGATTTGCGGCACTTTGGGGAAATGTGCCGAAACAGCCTCGATTACCGCAATCTCGTTTGGCAAATGCAGGGGCGCAAAAGTAATAGTCTCCCTCAGTTTATTCAGGACATTTTTATCTACGCGGACCGGCTCGGTAAAATGCCTGCCGCCGTGAACAATGCGATGTCCCACCGCCGCCGCTGATGAATAGCCCAACTGTCGCAACGTATCTATAATCAGTTTTACCGCGTGTGAATGATTTAAAAAATTTTCCGATTTTTCTATTACAGGCTTACCTGCTGAATCAATAACTTTCAGGGAGGCTTGTTCGCCTGAGTTTTTTAATTGTCCCCCGGCTGCAAAGGATACCTTCGATGAATGAATTTCATATATCGCGAATTTCAGCGAGGACGACCCGCTGTTGAGACACAGTATGAAAATTTTCTCTTGAGACATCCTTTGCCTTTAATAAATTCGATAAAATTCTACCTGTTCCAAACCCACTCGCGGATTTCCGGCATATCCTGGCCGTACTTATCGATGTATTCCCTGTGGTCGACAAGTTTATCACGAACATATTGTCGGGTATAAGCGGCCATATAACCAAGCTTCGGCACGCGGTCTATAACGTCCGCGACAAGATGATACCGGTCAAGGTCGTTTAAAACCAGCATATCAAAAGGCGTTGTGGTTGTCCCTTCTTCTTTATATCCGCGAACGTGAAGATTTTTATGATTCGTCCTGCGATAGGTCAACCTGTGTATGAGCAGCGGATAGCCGTGATACGCAAATATAATCGGCTTATCGGTGGTGAAAAGCGTATCGAATTCGTAATCGCTCAGCCCATGCGGATGCTCGTGTTCAGACTGAAGGGTCATCAAATCCACTACGTTAATAACTCGAATTTTCAAATCGGGAACGAGCTTGCGAAGTAAATCAACAGCCGCAAGCGTTTCAATCGTCGGAACGTCGCCGCAGCACGCCATCACCACATCCGGCTGATAACCTTTATCGTTACTTGCCCATTCCCAGATGCCGATTCCACTGGTGCAATGCTTGACCGCCTGGTCCATATCCAGCCACTGCGGATTGGGCTGCTTGCCCGCCACGATGACGTTCACATAATCCCGGCTTCGCAGGCAATGGTCGGCGACCGAAAGCAGCGTATTGGCGTCGGGTGGAAAATATACGCGAACAATATCAGCCTTTTTATTAACAACGTGGTCGATAAAACCGGGGTCCTGATGACTAAAGCCGTTATGGTCCTGCCGCCATACGTGAGACGTCAGCAGATAATTTAATGACGCTATCGGCCTTCGCCACGGTATCTCGCTCTTGCAAACTTTTAGCCACTTGGCGTGCTGATTGAACATCGAATCGATTATATGGATGAATGCCTCGTAGCATGAGAAAAACCCGTGTCTGCCGGTAAGCAGATAGCCCTCGAGCCAGCCCTGGCAGGTGTGCTCGCTCAATATTTCCATTACCCTGCCGTCCGGTGACAGATTTTCATCTTCGGGATATATATCTTCCATCCATACACGGTCAGTCACCTCGAATAACGCAGTTAAGCGGTTGGAGCTTGTCTCGTCAGGTCCGAAGACTCTGAAATTTTTGCTTTCGCTGTTGAGCTTCATAATATCACGGAGAAATTTCCCAAGCTCACGCGTCGCCTCGGCCACCGTCTTGCCCGGCTTGGGGACATCCACTGCGTATTCTGTAAAATCCGGCATCCGCAGCGCCTTGAGCAGCACCCCGCCGTTGGTATGAGGATTAGCTCCCATTCGTCGATTGCCCTGCGGCGCAAGCTCTTTAAGCTCCGGTACGAGCGTTCCGTTTTCGTCGAACAGCTCTTCGGGCTTATAACTTTTCATCCACTCTTCGAGAATCTTGATGTGTTTGGGATTTGTCGCCATCTCGGACAGCGGCACCTGGTGTGACCGCCAGAACCCTTCGGTTTTTTTCCCGTCAACCTCCTTCGGGCCTGTCCAGCCCTTGGGCGTTCGCAGGACAATCATCGGCCATATCGGCCTTGTCAAATCGCCCTTGTTTCTCGCTTTGTCCTGGATTTCCTTAATATCACTGACGATACTTTCCAGCGTATCGGCCATTATCTGGTGAACTTTTTGCGGGTCGGAACCTTCCACAAAATAAGGTTTGTAGCCGTACCCGACGAAAAGGTCTTCGAGTTCTTTATGGCTTATCCTTGATAGCAGCGTAGGCCCCGCGATTTTATACCCGTTAAGATGCAGAATCGGCAGTACCGCCCCGTCGCGTTTCGGATTGAGATATTTATTGGAATGCCACGATGTCGCCAGAGGCCCCGTCTCTGCTTCGCCGTCACCCACCACGCACATAACGATTAAATCGGGATTATCAAATGCCGCGCCGAACGCGTGCGAAAGCGAATAGCCCAGCTCACCGCCTTCATTAATCGAGCCTGGCGTTTCAGGCGCGACGTGACTCGGTATGCCGCCTGGAAACGAAAACTGCGTGAACAGCTTTTTCATCCCCTCGGCATCCTGCGAAATATCCGGATACGTCTCGGTATATGTCCCTTCGAGATATGTATTGGCCACAAGCCCCGGTCCTCCGTGACCGGGGCCGGTAACATAAATCATATTCAAATCATATTTTTTGATAATACGGTTGAGATGTACGTATATGAAATTCAGGCCCGGCGTCGTGCCCCAGTGGCCGAGCAGACGCGGCTTTATATGTTCAAGCTTGAGAGATTCTTTCAGCAGCGGGTTGTCGTAAAGATATATCTGGCCGATAGAAAGATAATTCGCGGCCCGCCAGTATGCATTTATCAGCTCTAATTCTTTTTCTGATAAAACGTTTGACATAATCATCCTTCCCGTTAAATTAAAATCCAAAATTCCCTTGTTACCTATATTAAAAAACATCCAGTTACAATAAGCAATAGGATTACTCTAATTTCAGGAATTACCTTATTTTGAAATACTCTAAATGCAGGGACAATATATTCGGCATCTCAAAATAAAATTTAAGGAAAAACATCGTGTTCGAGAGAAAAATCCCCCTGTTCAGCCTGTTCGGCTTCAAAGTCGGTATCGATATTACATGGTTCATACTCGCTGTGCTCGTCGCCTGGTCACTGGCAACCGGACTTTTCCCCGCGTACTTCGAGGGCTTCAGTAAAGCCGTTTACTGGTGGATGGGAATTGCGGGCGCAATCGGCCTGTTTTTTTCTATTGTGTTCCACGAGTTCTGCCATTCGCTGGTTGCCAGAAAGTTCGGATTGCAGATGAAGGGCATCACGCTTTTTCTTTTCGGCGGCGTCGCTGAAATGAGCGAAGAGCCTGCAAGTGCCGCAGCCGAGTTCTGGATGGCATCGGCTGGCCCCGCAAGCAGCGTCCTTTTAGCGGTTATCTTATTTGTAATTCACGCCATCGCCGGTCCTGTCCTTGCCGAGCCTGTAAAAGCGGTAATCATTTACCTTGCCTGGCTCAATATCATCCTCGCGGTTTTTAATCTCATACCCGCCTTTCCGCTCGACGGCGGAAGAATCCTGCGCTCGATACTCTGGAAAATTAAAGGCAATCTCCGATGGGCGACAAAAATCAGCTCCCGCCTCGGTTCAGCTTTCGGAATTTTTCTTATCGTACTGGGCGTAATCAGTTTCATCGGCGGAAACTTCATCGGCGGTCTGTGGTACGGACTTATCGGCCTGTTCATCCGCGGCGCATCGCAATCCTCCTATCAGCAAATGCTGGTCAGCAGCGCCCTCAAAGGCGAACCGGTTCGAAGATTTATGAAAACCGATGTCGTAACCGTCCCGCCGGATATTTCGGTCGCCGAGCTGGTGCAGGATTATTTTTATAAACATCATTACAAAATGTTCCCCGTATCCCAAAATGACTTGCTCGCAGGCTGCGTGACAACGAAGCAGGTTAAAGACCTGCCGAGAGAACAATGGACAAATCATTCCGTCGCCGATATTGCCCAGTCCTGCACAAAAAATAATACTGTCGGTCCCGACACCGATTCACTCAAAGCTCTTTCGCTTATGAACAGAACCGGTAACAGCAGGCTGATGGTCGTCAACAACAACGGCCGGCTCGAAGGAATTATCAGTCTCAAAGATATGCTCAAGTTCCTCTCTTTAAAACTCGATTTGGAATCGGACGAACAGTTTCCTGTCGGTACGCCCGTGAACCAGCAGACATAAAATTTTTCAGCTTCTTTTGAGAATTTTTTTCACCTCCGCCAATGGCCGGGTATTGAGAATGTCCTTCGCTTCGAGCCAGCCGCGACGTGCCTGCCCGATTCCGAATTCCATAAAATCGAAATGTCCCGTGCGATGCGCATCGGTCGATATCACTATCATCACCCCATTATCTTTTGCCATTTTGCAATTCATATCATCCAAATCCAGCCGGTCGAAGTGTGAATTCAATTCGAGCATCACCCCTCGCTCCGCCGCCGCCTTTACAACCGCCTCCATATCAACGTCATAAGGCCCGCGTTCGTTAATCAGCCTGCCGGTCGGATGCCCCAGAATATTAAAATTAGGATTATCCATCGCCTTGATAATTCGCTTTGTTTGTTTATCCCTGCTCAACTTTAAATGCGAGTGCACCGAACAAACCACAATATCGAGCTGTTCGAGAATTTCATCGGGAAGGTCGAGGTCTCCTTTCTCAAGAATATCCACCTCGCTGCCTTTAAGAATTGTGATGCCTTTCAGCTTTTTGTTCAGCTTATCAATTTCCGCTATCTGCTTTTCGACTTCTCTGGGCTTTAGCCCCCCCGCCACGGTGACATTTTGCGAATGGTCGGTAATCGCGATATATTTATAACCAAGCTCCCTGGCCGCCTCTGCCATCTCCTCAATCGTATTATGCCCGTCGGTATAATTGCTGTGAACGTGAAAATCACCTCTTATATCTTCACGCTTTATCAGTTTTGGCAGATTATTTTCTTTAGCGGCCTCTATTTCGCCGCGGTTCTCGCGCAGCTCCGGCTCGATATATTCCAGTCCGAGCTTTTTATACACCTCTTGCTCCGTCCTGCCCGCCACCCGTCTTTTGCCCTTATACACTCCGTATTCATTCACCTTCAATTTTTTGCTCTGACCGATTTTCCGCAGCGCGATGCAATGCTCCTTCGACCCGGTAAAATAAACCATCGCCGCGCCGAAGCTGACCTGCGGCACCACCCGCACGTCTACCTGCAAATCCGAACCAAGCAGAACGCTTGTTTTACTTTTTCCCTTTGCGATGACCTTTTTCACGTCTTCATAATTACAGACGCGTTCGGCTATATCGGATTGTTTACTCGCGATTATGAGTATATCGAGGTCCCCAACCGTCTCTCTCCTCCTGCGATAGCTGCCCGCCGCCGCGACGTCCTTCACTCCCTCGGCCTTTTTCAAATATTTCAGCAGTGGCTCGCAAAATTCTTTCGCCCTGTTCAGCAAAATCCTTTTGCCCGCTGCGCCGATTCTTGCAAGCTCCTGCAGTATCGCCTCCTGCGTTTTTTTGCCGAACCCC
>JBBABK010000129.1:0-4563 GCA_041657685.1 Phycisphaerae bacterium
GGTTTTCCCGGACAGGTTTATGCACGTCGCGGAACTGAGCAGAATGGCGGCTGATTTGCGCAAGGAAGGCTCGACGGTAATAGTATCGGGAGTGGAGAAACTAAAGGCGGCGCCGGTGATGGCGTCGGATTTGCGCGCGTCCGCGGCACTGGTATTGGCGGCAATGGCGGCGGAAGGGAAGACGATTATAAACCGCGTGTATCACATCGACAGAGGTTACGAACAAATCGAAAAAAGATTGAACCCGGTCGGGGCGAAAATCGTTCGCACGAACGATTGAATGCAACCCCGCCACATCCCGATAAAATCGGGAATGATGGCGGGGCTAAATATTTTGTGGTAAGTCGCCGTGCCGGCGACTGCTAAACCTAGATATTTTATTTGAGGCAATCTGCGCGGAAGCAGCAGTCTTCGTACTGGCACCAGGTTTGTCCGGATGCGTAACAAGGGCTGTTGCCTTCGGCGCATTGTATGGCGTGAATCAGGTCGGTCTTATTCATCTTGCCGGGATTGATGCCGAGGTTTTTGGCCTTTTGTTTGATTTGCGTAATTTTCATTGTTTTGATTTTCGACTTCGATGTTACTGGTGACATATCAAGTCTCCTGCAAATACTGCCGGCAGGTTTAGCCGAGCACGGTTAAGGATATCAATTATCAAGATATTCTTCGTCTTTTTCGGTTTTCGGGGATTAGTTTATCGGGATTTTTAAATAAGGATGTTTTTTTGAGATAAATGCAGTGATTTTCTCGGACTTAACAAAAGCAATTAACCCCGCCATTGTTCCGAACAACGCGGAACAAATGGCGGGGCTAAATATTTAAATTACCAGCTATGGTTCGCGCCCCCGCGGACGTTCATAGCGAGGCTGTATACTTTGTCTTCGCAGGTCATATAGAGCGTCCTGCCGTTCGGGCCGCCGAATGCGACGTTGTAAATTGCTTCAGGTGTATCGATGAAATCGAGCTGTTGGCCGGTCGGGGAGACAATCCATACACCGCCGAGTCCGCTAAAATATAAATTGCCAAGCTCGTCGATAGTCATTCCATCGGGGACGTTGCTCGGAGTCGGCGGACTTGTCGGGTCGAAGAATATCGAGCCATTGCTCAATGAGCCGTCGGGATTGATATCGAAAACCCACCATCGCTGCAAAGCAGCAGTTGTGCTGGCTTCTGATATGTAGAGCTTTGTATCGTCGAGCGAGGTAATAATGCCGTTGGGCTGATTTATTGTATCGTTCACTTTTGTTACCGTTCCGTCCGGTTCGAGTAGCCAAGTGCCCTGCTGAGCAGGCGTGACTCCATAGTTCCAGGAAGGAGTGGTGAAATAGATATTACCGTTGGCAAGCTGGCAAAGATCGTTGGGCATCTGCGTGAAGCCGTCGGAAGTGTCGGCGAGAACTTGAATATCGGCGGGGCCTGATTCGTCGATTCGGATGCTGGTAATTTGTTTTGTGCTTTCATCACAGGCGAGCATTCTACCTTCGAGCGAGAGGAACATACCGTTTGTAGTCGCCGAAGGATTTCTCCAGAGTGTTACGCTGCCGGGAGAATCGAGGCGGAGTGTTCTATACGTAGAAGTTCTTTTGGAAAAGAAAAGTTTTCCGCTTGCCGGGTCCCACATCGGGCCTTCGAAGGAGGTACTGGTATCGGTGTAAACTGTTTCGAGTGTTGCGCCAGATTCGATGAGGTCGGTGATATAAACGGTGAGCCAGTCTGGATAGAATTCCATAAGGTCGAGTTCGTCGATAACGCCGTCGCTTGGAATAGAAATGTCGCAGGCGGCATTCCAGTTTGTGTCACCTTCATGAGTTCCCCATGCTGCGGCGAACACGGCGAAATCTTTGAAGTCGACGGAGCCGTCTTTGTGTAAATCGCCGAGGACGCCTGTATCGGTCATCAACTCGATGCCTGTTCCTTCGACGGGGTCGAGATTTCTGCTGTATTGTTTGTCGGTTGCGTTGTTCCAGTGCTCGTGTGTACCGAGGCTGGTTGTAAGACCGATGCCGTCATTATTGGGGTCGTATGTCGTTCCCGAAGGCGGGTCGTCGGCAAGCGCGGCTTCGTGGAGATAGTCGTCGGTGCCGGAATACTGGGGATAGCCGTTAATTGTCCCTGCTGTTGCGTCCCATTCGTAATCCATAAAATCGAACGCGACCGAATCCGCTGCGACCTGGTCCTGCGAGAGGAAAATACTGCTTGGCCAGTTGCCGTTGAACGGAGGCATATCCCATCGGATGGGATGCGAGTCCCAGCTTCTGCCTGAATAGAGGCCGTCGATGAGCACAAGCAGAGTTTTGCCGCCGAGTTTCGGGTGGCCCATCAGGTCAACATTGGCACGGTAGTAACCCATTCCGGGCTGAGAGAATGGCGAGCCGTCCGAATTGTACGGGCGGGTATTGTGCATATTGTAATAGCCGGACGCATTGGGCGCTCTCATTAATGAGCCGTAGTGGTTTTTGGCCCCGACTGTTATGCCGGCACTATTATGGCTTTTAAGTATCGGAAAATTGATAAAATAATCGGCCTGCGCGAAATAATTCGGGATGTAATCCTGCTGGGTTACACCGCTCCAGTGTGAAGAATCCGGGTCGCTGAAATCGAAATGTGCGCTGTAATCGTACGAGAGGGTTGTTCTGCCGGTCTGGGTTACGCCGGCCTTGCACAAATATACAACTCCGGGACATTCGGCGTGGATCATATCGTACCAATGGTTAGGCATATAATTTTGCGGGTCGCCGATGCTGATGTCCCCTGGTGCGACGCCGGCATTATCGATTAGCTGCCGCAGCAGAGCAATTGTAAGCTGAGGTGCGTTGTCAATCTGGTCGTAACAACTCAAAGCCTTATCGCCAGTGGTTCCACCTGAGGCAAGCATCAAAACAAAGTTGACTTTAATTGCGATTTTTTCGCCGGGCGTGTAGCCCACATAACCTGATTGAAGTTTCTAAATATAACATCCCAGGCGGCCTGGTCGCTTGTCTTGCCGGTCAAGGTACGAAGCGCCTTCGAGAGCATCTCTTCAACAACATCGGGGTCGGTGCAGGTATCCGTGTGCCAGTAAGGCTGGCTGGTATCGCCGTCGGAGCCGGGCCAGGTTGCAGCATCGGCGTCGTGAATCCATGCGACGCGGCCGGGGTTTACACCTTTGCCTAAACCTAACGGGCTGTTGTGAACAATCGGCTCGTGCGCCTGTGCCTGTTTCTCGGCGGGGGTGCTCATCACGGTCCAGACAAAACTGATGCTGACGACTGCGAAGACGAGTGCGGTGGCATAACGAGCTCGTGCGAAGGCGAGTCTTGCTTTTTTAAACGCGACTGCTGAGGCGAGCATTCCGAACAGCCAGACGATAAAACCCGATGCGAGCGGGAACGCGACGCGCTGGCAGGGATATGTCGCGCGGGAGGGTTTTGGGACGACACGAATGACAAACCAAATCAGCGCACCCAAGCCGACAAAGGGCATCAGCCACCAAGGCCATCTGTTTTTCGTATTTTGCCGGATGATTTTGCCGGTTTTAGGACAGCGTTTGATTTGGTCCTTGTCTTTTGCAGACATAGTTCCTCCTCCGGAATAAATGGGGCTTGTCGCGACCAATCCGACCCCTTCAGCGTGATGCACTCAGAGGCCCCTGCCTAAGTTTTAGGCGTTAATCGCCCAGAAAGGCAATATAGCAGATTAGGCCTTATATGTCAATACTTTAAAGGATTTTGGCACACCGGAAAATAACCGGAAGCGGGCCGGTGCCCTGTCCAACCCGCTCGCTGCTCTCCGGCAGAACAGTTTAAGACCCTACGGCTGGCTGAGATGTAAAAATCACAACACAGGGCCTTAAAATCGGAAATTTCTAATTCCTCATTTGCATTTTTCCGCGGTCTTGATAACGGCGAAGTACGCGGGCTTGGGCTGAAGGTCGCGGTCGAACAGCAGCGGATAATCGGCGCGTCCGTTAACGGGCCAGTAGTTCAGCCAGGACTGGCCGTCGTCGAGGCCCCAAAAATTTACGCGGTCTATCGAGAAGGAATGTTTGCAAAAAATTAAAAACAGTTCCGCGTAGCGGTCGGCGAGTTTGCGCTGAAGTTTTTCGGGCAATCCGTCGGGGTAAGGATTAAGGTCTTTGCCGCTTTTATTTTTCGGCAGGACGGTGATATCCATTTCGGTAATCATCATCTTAAGACCTGAATGTGCGAGTCTGATGATACCCTGTTCCACCTGCTCGGCTGAAGGATGAACGAGCGTCCAATGCGCCTGTATGCCGATGCCGTCGATGCGGCTGGATTTTTCTATGTCACTTGCCAGGCGAATAATACTGTCGATAGCGGGATTGGTAAGAATATCCTGGCCGTTGTAATACAGCTCGACATTCGGGTCGGCCTTGTGAGCGAATTCGAATGCTTTGAGAATATAGTCATCGCCGATGATTTGTCGCCATTTGCTATTGAGCAATTCGCCGTCGCGTCCGACGGCTTCATTGACGACGTGCCAGGCTTGAACGCGGCCTTTGTAGCGGCTGACGACGGATGTAATGTGTTCACGCATCCGGTCGAGCAGGGTTTGGCGGTCGAT